>JABDKS010000058.1 GCA_013002105.1 Pirellulaceae bacterium
ACTTGGGCGGCTATCAAGCCATCATGCCGCGTGACCCCGACGCGAGCGAATTGATTACCCGCATCACCAGCGAGGACGACGACGTCCGCATGCCGCCAGCCGATTCGCATCCACCACTGAGTGACCGGGAAGTCGCGACGCTGCGACAGTGGATCGTCGACGGCGGCGAATACGAACTGCACTGGGCGTTTGTTCCTCCCAAGCGAGTCCGTATTCCCAGCCTAAGTGGTGACGAGTGGTCGCGTGGGCCGATCGACCGTTTCGTGTTGCGAAAAATTCGTCGAGCAAAATTGGAGCCCAGTGTCGACGCAACACGCGAGAACTTGATTCGCCGACTGTATCTCGATTTGATCGGCGTCACGCCGCCAGTGCACCAGGTCGATCGGTTTGTCACCGATAATCATCCCGCTGCGTATCAACGATTGGTCGATCGCTTGTTGGCGTCCCCCCAATACGCGGAACGATTCGCGCGTCCATGGCTTGATCTGGCCCGATATAGTGACACCAATGGCTACGAAAAGGATCGACCTCGGACGATGTGGCCCTACCGTGACTGGGTGATTCACGCGATTGGAGACGACATGCCCTTTGACCAGTTTTCGATCCAGCAGTTGGCCGGTGATATGCTGCCTGATGCGACACCCCAGCAACAAATCGCTACAGGATTTCACCGCAACACAATGCTGAACGAAGAAGGCGGAATCGACCCTTTGGAATATCGTTTTTACGCGATGGTCGATCGCGTCGCGACAACCGGAACCGTCTGGCTCGGTTTGACGACCGGATGCGCCCAGTGCCATACCCACAAATACGATCCGATTACTCATACCGACTACTACGCATTGATGGCGTTGATGGACAACGCCGACGAACCCGAAGTCGTGGTTGTCGATGAAGCTCGTGAGGCCAACGAACGCGAGATCCGACGCGCGATCGATAGCGAAGTGGATCGATTGGTTGCGCGGTGGTTGCCGACATTGGCGGATTGGACGGACAAGTCAAAGTCAGACGAACCGGTACAGCAAGCGTTCAACAAGTGGGTCAGCGAGCAAATTTCGCAGTCCACCAGTTGGCAAACTTTGTCGCCGGTAAAACTAACGTCGACGATGCCTAAGTTGACCGTGCTGGAGGATCACTCCATTCTGGCCAGCGGCGACGTGACCAAACGAGATGTGTATCGATTGACATTCGAGATCGACCAACAGCTGCTTCCCGCGACCGCCCTAAAATTATCCGTATTGCCCCACGAATCGCTGCCTGCCGGCGGACCGGGACTGGCATTTTACGAAGGCCGCCGGGGTGATTTTTTCTTGAGCGAATTGAAGGTCACGGTCGATGGCCAACCCGTTGACCTTGAGAATGCGTCGCATAGTTATGGCAAGATCAGCGTCGGATCGGGAAAGCCGGATGCAGCGAACGTATTGGACGGTGACGGTTCGACCGGATGGTCCACCTCGGCAATGGAAGGGGAGGCGAATCGGTTGGTCGTCAACTTTGCCGATCCCATCACAACGGCTGGGAGGCTTGAGGTTGAACTGTTGTTCGAGCGACATTTTGCTGCCGCGTTGGGCCGATTTTCGATTTCGCTGACGGCCGATCCAGCGCCCGCGGTCGCGATGACGCTGCCAAAAGAACTGGATGATTATTTCAGCGCCAACGTGCCGCAGCGGCAGACGTTGGACGCCGATGCGTTTGCGCAACTGCAAAAGCACTTTGTCTTAGTGGCACCTGAATTGAAGCAGCAGCGCAAACAGATCGAACGCCTGCAAAAACAAATTGTGCCCGAAGTCCGTACCCTTGGAATGCGGCAGCGTGATCGAGAAGATTACCGCCAGACGCATCGACATCATCGCGGGGAATATTTGCAGCCAAAAGAAGTCGTCGCGCCAGCCGTACCGTCGTTATTTGAGTCGATCGATGGACCGGCAGATCGGCTTTCGTTGGCGAAGTGGCTGGTCAGCGAGAAGAATCCGTTGATCGGTCGGGTGAGCGTAAATCGTGCATGGCGTGAGTTTTTTGGCACCGGCATCGTGCGAACCGC
Organism: Pirellulaceae bacterium; assembly: GCA_013002105.1. Next base: position 2,042 of record JABDKS010000058.1, read on the forward strand.
AGGAGACTTTGGCACACAAAGTGAACCACCGTCCCATCCTAAACTGATCGATTGGCTCGAGCGTGATTGGCGAGACAGCGGGTGGTCACTCAAACGCTTGCATCGTGAGATCGTTTTGTCATCGGCTTACCGTCAAGCGGTCGGCAAGGCACCCGATGTCGATTCAAGTAACCGGCTATTGTCTTGTTTTCCGTATCGTCGCCTGGACGCCGAACGGATTCGTGATGCCATGTTGTCTGCATCGGGGCTATTGTCAGGACAGATTGGCGGCGCGAGCGTCTATCCGCCTCAGCCTCAGAGCGTCTCCAAGTTGGCATACGGCAACACGACATGGACTGCTTCGACCGGCGCTGATCGTTTTCGACGTTCGCTTTATACATTCAGCAAGCGGACGGCACCGTTCGCGGCATTGGCAACCTTCGATGGACCCACCGGCGAACTGTGTGTCGCACGGCGCGAATCGAGTACGACACCGTTGCAAGCACTGACATTGATGAACGATGCGATGTACATGGAGATCGCCCGCGGTCTAGCCGGCGCCGCGATCCGCGATGCGGGCGGTGATGACGAGGTCGGCAAAACCACTGAGGCAAACCATGTAGATCGCATTGCCATCGGGATGTTTCGCCGGCTGTTGTCGCGGCAACCGGAACCGGACGAAGTCAAAGCGATCGTTGCATTTTACCAATCGCAGCAACCGCACTCAGAGCCTTGGACACTGGTAGCACGAGCCTTGATGAATACCGATGAGGCCATCACGACACCATGAGTTTGAAACAATCTACACGACGACAGCTCTTCCAAACCTGCGGTGTGGGGCTCGGTAAACTTGCCCTTGCCTCGCTGTGCGTCAGCGATTTTGGTCAGGCGCGCTCGGAGGGTTCCGGAACTCCGCCGAGTGATTCAGGCCGTGCGCGCGGTTTTCATCACACGCCGCGCGTCAAACGAGTGATCTATTTGTTCATGGCGGGAGCCCCCAGCCAGTTGGACCTGTTTGATCATAAGCCTAAGTTGGTCGAACTGGAGGGCCAATCCATACCACCGTCGGTGATTGCGGGTCAGCGTTACGCATTTATTCAGCCCGATGCAGCGGTGTTGTCGCCGCGATTTAAATTCGCCAAGCACGGGCAGTCTGGTGCTGAGATTTCGGAGGTCATGCCGCACTTGTGCGAGGTCGCCGACGATGTGGCATTCATCAAGAGTGTGCACACGGATCAATTCAACCATTCTCCCGCACAGATTTTCGTGAACACAGGTAGTCCGATTCCCGGACGACCCGCCATGGGTTCGTGGCTCAGCTATGGGATCGGCAGCGAAGCGAACGATCTGCCCGGCTTTGTAGTTTTGAACAGCGGTGGCAACTTGTCCGGCGGTGCATCCATGTGGAGTGCGGGATTCTTGCCGGGTCAGCACCAGGGCGTGCCGTTTCGCGCCAGTGGCGATCCGATCTTGCATGTTGCCAATCCACCGGGAATCGATCGGCGGACACAACGACAAACCATCGATCTGGTTGCCGAGTTGAACCAACGCCGTTTCGATCGTGTGGGCGCCAGTGAAATTCAAACGCGAATTGAGTCGTACGAGTTGGCCTATCGGATGCAATCGCGGGCACCGGAGCTGATGGATTTTTCGGACGAAGACGAACAAACACTGGCCATGTACGGCGTGAAGGAAGACGACACGGGGTCATTCGCAAAGAATTGCATCCTGGCGCGGCGACTCGCTGAGCGGGGCGTTCGATTCATTCAGCTGTATCACTCCGGTTGGGATCACCACAGCAATGTCGAAAACGGTGTTCGCGCACAAAGCAAGCAGACCGATCAAGGCTGTGCGGCATTGATCAAAGACTTAAAGCGACGTGGGATGTTGGATGACACTCTGGTGGTTTGGGGAGGCGAGTTTGGACGCACTCCGATGGTCGAATCGAGCGGTGCACTGGGCCGTAAACTAGGACGCGATCACCATCCCCAAGCGTTCACGATGTGGATGGCAGGTGGAGGCGTGCGGGCCGGTCAGACCATTGGCAAAACAGACGAACTGGGGTTTCACCCGATCGAGGACTCGGTACATGTGCATGACATACAAGCAACCATCTTGCATCAACTGGGGATTGATCACGAGCGACTGACATTCACGCACGCCGGGCGACCGTTTCGGTTGACTGATGTGCATGGGACAGTGATCGACAAATTGCTGGGCTAAGACTATTTGTTGCCGACCCGTTCCAAAGTCTCTCGCCGACGACCACGGATTGACTCAATCGGGTAAGGTAGACCAGCGACAGTGGCGGTGATTGGCTTGCCACCGGTTCTCTCCCGGATGAAACCTCGCTTCGCTTTTGCTGGTTCATGAAATCCAATCCCGTAACACGCAACGAGATCCGCAAGAGCCTGAGCGATGCGGGAAGTATTCGATGGTTTCATGGCGGGCTGGTCTTTATCACCTTGGCCGCCACGTTTGTGGCGTGGGACTATGCCCGTGATCAATCTCAAGAGCAGGTGCGATCGCAGTTTGAACTCGAAGCCGACCGCGTACTTGATTTGTTGTCCGAGCGAATGTCTCGCTATCAGCAGACCTTGCTGGCCGGTGCTGCGTTTATCGAAACCATCGATCACGAATTGACGTCCGACGATTGGACGCGATTCGTTGGAGCAATGGAAATTGAGAATCGCTATCCGGCCATGCAAGGAATGGGCGTTGTTTATCACTTGCGTCGCAGCGAGGTTGACACATTTGTCCAGCGACAGCGTCAGAATCGACCCGACTTTGCCATCCACCCTGAATCCACGCGAGAGGAAATATGGCCGGTCGTTTACATTTCCCCGATCCAAGGCAATGAACAAGTCATCGGACTGGATACGGCACATGAAGCGAATCGATTGGCAGCTGCCCAGGCGACACGCGACACGGGAAATGCCCACATCACCGCGCCGATTGAATTAGTTCAGGATGCAATAGGCGAGCCAGGGTTTCTGTTGTTTGCGCCGATCTACAAAACATCCAAACATGATACGTCGGAGTTGCGCCGCGAACACTTTGCAGGATTGGTCTACAGCCCTCTGTTGATGAGCGAGTTGATCGATGCGGTGATCAATGATCCACAACGGCAAGTTGCATTGCGAATCCATGACGGCCAGCGGCTGTTGTATGCAGACCAGGGAATAGGTCGCGATGGGAATCTCAGGTCATCGTTGCAACACACCGAGCGGCGACAAATACACGGTCGAATGTGGAAGTTGGATGTTGTCGCCTTGCCGTCGTTTCAAGCCGATGTGTCGATTTTTCAACCGGCGATGATCTTAGCCATGGGTTTGTTGATCAACGCAATGTTGATCGGGCTCTTGTTTGCGATCGCACGCGCGTCACGTCGGGCATTGGATCTATCCGACAAGATGACGTCGGATCTGGAGAAACTGGCATTAGCGGCGGAGATCAACGAAATCGGCGTCTGGGATTTCGATCCGGTGACAGGAACATTGGATTGGGACGACACGATGTTTAAAGTCTACGGACGTCGGCGTGAAGATTTTTCGGGCGCCTACGAAGCATGGTACGAGAGTCTGCACGTCGACGATCGGGAATCGGCGACCAAAGCACTCGAAGAATCGTTGAAATCGGATCACCCCTTTGTCACCGAATTTCGCGTGGTCCACTTGGATGGCAGTGTTCACCATTTGAGTGCTCGAGGTGTGGTGTTTCGCGATGAGTCGGGAACACCGATACGCATGCTTGGTGCCAATTCTGATATCACCAAGCTGCACGAAGTGACGGACCATTTAGAGAAGTCCCGGGAATTGCACGCGGCGATGCAGGATGCTGCGGGCGTAGCGATGATCGCGACAGATGTGGATGGTTTGATTACGCAATTCAATCATGCCGCAGAAATCATGCTCGGGTATTCCGCCGACGAGATGATCGGACGTGAAACCCCCGCAGTTTTTCACGACGCGAACGAAATCGGTGCACGCTCTGCCGAGATGAAAAAGGAGGGTCATCCTGTCGAACCTGGATTCGATGTCTTTGTCGATGCGGCCCGTCGTGGCGAGATGGACCAACGCGAATGGATCTACGTACGCAAAGATGGTTCCCGATTGCCGGTCCTGTTGACGGTCACCGCACTGCGGACAAAGCAAAAGGAGATCTACGGTTTCCTGGGATGTGCCGCGAATATCAGCGAGCGGAAACGCGCGATGGAGATCA
>JABDKS010000065.1 GCA_013002105.1 Pirellulaceae bacterium
GGTTTCGTCGTGAAACAGAGCACGCGGAAGGTCGTTTCTTTTTGGTCACCAAGTCAAGTGAGATAAACACTTGACAAGAAACAACTTAAATCAAACACCAGTGCCAAGAGTGGCGCTGTCCAGCTAGGGTCGAGGCTTACTCCCGAGAGTAAAGCCCGAACATTTTGCTATCGGTGTCAAGGGCCAACACCATGAATCCATACTGATCAAGTGAGGTCTTGGATTTTTGAATGCTCCCTCGCGCCGCTTCGATGCGGTCACCGTCGACGTTGGCAGAACCCCCACACTGCTAGTCTTTCATAACGACCGTGGCCGACATGCACAGCTCGTCGGCACGGTCACCGGTCCACGTTGGTTGATGTTCGAATTGGGATCGCTTGCCTGATCCACTCCCGAATACGAGGATTCTATTTCCGCCGAAGTGGCTACGACTCAAACAGAGTCGTCGCCGTAGGCACCAGCTGAATACGTAAGTTCGTAGCTGTGGGAGTAGATTTCGATCAGGTTGCCGAAGGGGTCTTCGCAGTAAACCATCCGGTACGGTTTTTCGCCGGGGTAGTATTCGCGGACCGGCATTCTTTGCTTGCCGCCGTTGTCAACTATTTTCTTCGCGAGCCCTTCCACGTCCGGATCTTGGACACAGAAGTGAAAGACTCCCGTTTTCCAATACTCGAAATTGTTTTCCCGCCTCTCCGCATTCTTGAACTCGAAAATCTCGACCCCGACTCGATCGCCGGTGGCCAGATGGGCAATTCTGAAACGGTCCCAGCCTTGCCCAAAGACGTCGTCGCACATCGCTCCGATCGCCGAATCGTCCGATACGATTTCGGTCGCGGGCATGATGACGTACCAACCAAGAACGGTCGTGTAGAACTCGATCGCTTGATCGAGGTCCGTGACAGAAATACCGATGTGAGAAAATGTGCGAGGATAAGTCATTGTGTGCTTTGTATATGAGTTGGATAGTCCCGCTGAAGTCGCCCGGCAGCTTGCAGTATCACGTCGCGTCAGCGGAGAGGTTAGTTACGATGCGGCCGCACGCTTTTTCGCTCACGCAGCCGGTGCCAACCTATCGGATTGCGGTTTGTAGTGCGGTTTACCTCACCTAACTATGGCTGTGGCTTCCAGCCGCAGCAATCTTAGAACGTGCGACTGGAATCTGCAGCGATAACACTCGGTATAGCGGTTGGAAGCCGCAGCCATTTTAGAACAGCCTACTTTCCAACATTCAAACGTTGCAAAAACCCCAACATCTTTGCACTCAACGGCGTCAGACGTGTTCGACTGTACTGATCTCCCAGTTTGCGGATCGCCTCGGCTTGCGTTGGGTAGGGGTGAATCGAAGCACCGATCCCTCCCAAACCGACTTTGTTTTGCATTGCGACGGTGACCTCTGAAATCATGTCGCCCGCGTTTTCTGCAACGATGGTCGCTCCAACGATCGTGTCCGTCCCCTTCCTCGTATGAACTCTGACGAAACCTTCATCATTGCCTTCCAGGATGGCTCGATCGACATGTTCGAGCTGTTGGGTGTAGGTATCAATCTCGATCCCTGCTTCTTCAGCGTCGCGCGGATAGATTCCGACGTGTGCGATTTCTGGTGACGTGTAGGTTGCCCATGGAATGATCAGATCACTGGCCTTTTTTTTGCCAAATGGACCGATCGCGAACAACGCATTCTGAATCACGATCCGAGCTTGAAAATCAGCCGCGTGAGTAAACTGATATTTCGAGCAAATATCGCCAGCGGCGTAGATTCGTGGGTTGGTCGTTTGCAGGTTATCGTTTACTTCGACGCCCTTGGGTCCGTAGTTCACATTGACGGCTTCCAAGTTCAGTGTGTCCGTGTTGGGAGCACGACCGACCGCAACGAGCAATTGATCGACAATCGTTTCGACTGGAGTACCATTCTGGACGACTTGAACGATGATCTGACCGTCGACTGCGGGACCGATTTCCATGTCCTTTGATTTCAGCATCAGGTTGACACCGTCTTTTATAAACTGGTCTTGGACGACAGCGGCTGCCTCGGCGTCTTCGCGAGTCAGAATGTGGTCACCACGTTCGAATAAGAATACTTCACTGCCAAAGCGAGCGAATGTTTGAGCCATCTCGCTTCCGATCGGCCCACTACCGATGATTCCAAACCGCTTGGGAAGCTCGGTGATCGAGAACAGGTTTTCGTTGGTCAAGTAGTCCACGCTGTCGAGTCCCTTGATCGGTGGAGCAGCTGCTCGCGCTCCGGTGGCCAACACTGCTTTTTTGAATTTCAGTTGCGATACCGATCCGTCTTTACGAGTGACCGAAATCGTGTTGTCGTCCACGAAGGTGCCTTGGCCAAAGTAGACGTCGACGCCGAGATCGGTAAAGCGTTTGGCAGAATCGAGATGGCTAATTCGACTTCGCTTGGATCGCATACGCTCCATTACGCTGCCAAAATCGACGGCGGCTCCCTCGGGAACGTTGACTCCAAACGGCGTTGCACTTTGCACGGTGGCGGCAACTCTTGCCGCCCCGATGACTCCCTTGGATGGAACGCAGCCGACGTTCAGGCAATCACCACCCATCAATTCACGTTCGATGATCGCGACTCTTGCTCCCAGTCCGGCAGCTCCGGCGGCCGTCACCAGTCCTGCGGTGCCCGCACCGATGACGACCAGGTGATACGGTTCACTTGCCGTCGGGTTTTGCCATTCGGGCGGGTGCACGTTCGCTTCGAGCGCCTGGTTGTGTTCGTCATAGGGCTGGAGCTGGACAAGTTCAGAATTCATTGCAGGATCGATTTCGTGGGCGTTTGATTTTGTTCGATCAAGTAATTTGATGGGCACGGTCATGAGTTTATCCTTGGAAAGTGGCCACGGCTCCTTTCCGCAGTTTTTTATTTCTGAGACAGCGGCTTGAAGCCCCGGCCAAGACTTGAATCAGGCGGTAACCGGGACTCTTTGGTCACCATGAACGAAATTCAGCGTGTATCGAACGATCAGCGGAAACAGGCCCAGCAGCACGAACGCCAGCACAATCTGCGACAGTTGTTTCGGAGTGAAGACGACCCCAATCCCGTTGTCCGCGAGCATTGGCAACTCTAGTACGCTTGATCCGGCGTACACGAACACAACCGTGCCTGCGAGCATCCCGAATTGCCTGACTCACCAGAATGGGTGCGTCCGATTCGGCGTCAGCCACATCGCGACATTGACAACAAAACGGTATGGCGGGAATCAACCGCAACGTTAATAGAAAGAACCGTGCATCCTGGTCCAGCGATCGATTGAAGCATTCGAGTCGCTCGCCGAATCGTTGCTCGATTGCGTCACGAAACAGAAACCGACTGAGCAAGAATGCCATCGTCGCACCCGCCGTCGACGCAAAGCTGACGAGTGGGTAGTCCACGGGCAAGGCCAAAGTACCAAAGCGTAGACAAGCGTCAGGACCGCTGCACCCGGAACTGACAATCCAGTGACCAGAAAATCAACCAAGAACGCAGCGACATAGACCGAGACCGGATGCTCTACCTGAAACGCTCGAAGCTGTCGCACTTGGATGATGGTCAAGCTGGAGCTGGATGATGCTCAAGCTGGACCTGCAGCGTCGTTGAATTCTCAGACGACGAAGTGCGGACCCTGCGGAGTCCCAACGTGACCGTTGAACGCCGCATCCTAGTCGTCACTCAGCTGTCACAGGTTATGAATGCTCGGCATCTCGTGACCTGGGATGGCGTGAGAATTGGACGACGAGTGCAAACAAAAAGCCTCGCCGCGACAATGTTTGTCGCGACAAGGCTTCGTGTGACACGGATTGTCAAAAGCGGAGGACACGGGACTCGAACCCGCAGCCCCTTGCGGGGTACCTCAGTTCCAGTGAGGCCGCTCACCAATTCGCTTATCCTCCGTTGCGATCACTATCTTTGCCGACTCAAGCAATCTGTTCAAGATACGTTGAACGCGGAACACGATTTACTGGGCCGATTCAGACAAATGGAGACCCAAGTCACACGGGCAACGTTCGCCGGTCGATCACGACAAATTCGCGCGTCGATTGAAATACGGCACCGGTCCATCACGTCGCTGGTCACCCACAAAATCACAAGCGATAGAATCGCCAGCCATGCCATCACAGTTACTTGGGCTCAACCACTACAGCGATGTTTTTGCACCGCTGATCAGTTTGATGAATTCGTCATTGCTTTCGAATCGCCCGAGTTGTTTTGTCAACTGCTCCATCGCATCACAGGGGTGCATACTGCTGAGGGTTCGTCGCAACATCGTGACCGCTTCGAGCGTCTCCTCGTTGAGCAGCAACTCTTCACGTCGCGTTCCACTTTGGGAGATATCAATGGACGGCCAAACGCGTCGATCGGCCAATTTGCGATCGAGGACCAATTCCATGTTCCCGGTTCCTTTGAACTCTTGGAAAATCGCTTCGTCCATCCGGCTATTGGTATCGACCAAGCACGTTCCCACGATCGTCAACGAACCGCCTTCCTGGAAAGCACGCGCGGTCGCAAACAGTTTCTTGGGGATATCCATCGCTTTGATGTCCAATCCGCCGGTCATGGTGGCACCACCGCGACCGCTGCGACCAACCCATTTGTTGAACGCACGGGCTAACCGCGTGATCGAATCGAGCATCAAGAAGACATCTTGACCCATTTCGGCAAGTCGTCGGGCACGGTCAATGACCAACTGGCTCAAACGAACGTGGCTTTCGACATCCATGTCCAGACTACTCGCGACGACCTCGCCACCGAGTACGTTGCGACGCATGTCGGTTACTTCTTCGGGGCGTTCGTCGATCAGCAAGACGATCAATTTCAGATCAGGATGATTTTCGGAGATGCCGCTGGCAATGTCCTGCAACATGACCGTTTTTCCGCTCCGAGGCGGTGCGACGATCAAGGCTCTCTGGCCTTTTCCTAATGGTGCAAGCAAATCGATGACGCGATTGGTCAACGGTTTTTTGCCGCGTTCGAGATTGAGCCATTGTTCGGGGTTGATCGGCGTCAACGTTTCGAAACTTTTGACGTCTGGATACGCTTCGGGCGACATGCCGTCGACGTCCATGATTTCGCGAACTCGCGGCCCCTGTTGTCGCCGGGCTTGCTGCACCATGGCCTTGATAAAGACGCCCTGCCGCAGACCGAAACGTTCGATCATTGTGCCGGGCACAAAGGGATCGCTACGTTCACGTGAATAGTTGTTGTCTTGGCTACGCAGAAAGCCGTAGCCGTTGGGATGCAGTTCAAGGATCCCTTCGCCCTCTTCGAGCGGTGCGTCACTGGGGACGTCAGCTGGCTCGCGATCCATGTTGGAATTGCCGCCGCCTTGTCCACCACCGCCGCCGCCACCGCCACCACCGCCGCGTCGGCGACGTCTTACGCGTGGCTTGCCGTTGCCGCCACCTTGGCCGCCACCGCCTTGTCCATTGGAGCCGGAACCTCGGCCGCGATTCGTCCGTTTCTTTTTCGCCATTTGTCATCCAGAAGCGCTAACAAGCGAGTTTGTAAACGATGTCCGAAAACGGGAGGGAAAATTCAGCGATTGAGATGACGTCACTGGATCGCACAGGCAACAGCTTCAGCGGTCGATTACGCGACCGGGGCCAATGACTTGACCGACTGTCAATGTGTTCAGTGTTGGTTCACCACAACGATGCCGACCCTACGTTTAACGGGTCCGTTCAGCAATTGTGTCAGCGTGATTGAAGAATACCGCGTCGTGAAATTGGGAAAGACTATGTGAGAGAGCGGCGGTAACGCCCGACTCAGTAGTCAACAGAATTGATTTGGATGCCGCCTGCATCAAGCTTGCAGAAGTAACGTTCCCACTACGGCAAAATTAAATGAAAGCACGGTAGACAATCTTGTCCGAATCGTTTGTGTCCGAGTCGCCGCAGTTTGCCAAGCAGGCCCGTTGCTGGAACTCGTACATCAGTGTCTTGATGGCCGCCTGTGTCTTGACGGCCGCGTGTCGTTTTACGAAAGCGAAGTCTAACGAAAGCAAAGTCGCTGTGCGACTTGTCACCTTGGGTGGCTGCTACGAATTACCGTTTACTGCAGCCGAATGAACTGTCGGTTTTGGGTTCGGCAATTGTCGCCGCGACCCCGTCAACAAAAGGGCGTCTTGATGGATCTGCTCGATAGGATCTCTTGCCAAATGTGTGAAACAGATTTGGTGAAACCTGGCCATTTCCACTTGGAAAGTGCCCACAGAGAGGGACGTCATCAATTCGTCCGGAAGAATTCAGCGTCAGCTGCGCCGAATCACTTAACTTCAGCCGAAATATAACCCTTTGAGCAGCATTGTCAAGCCCGGCCGACGTGAAACACGGCCCTTTTGGGGGGGCAAAAATTCGACTGGCGGAAAAGTCACCGCAATTTGTAGGTTCCGATTAAGCCGTCGAATCGGTACAGCCGATTTCTGACGATGTGAACCGCGTTGCCTCCTCCCTTGGCCAGATGGCTAACCACCGGCAACGCTGAACCCCAACCTTTGAAACGATCACAGGACAGGCTCGATGCGAACCGTAGCCCTAAGACTTTTGCCCATCGCCGCCTTTGTCGTGGTCTCGATCAACACCGCCACGGCCGAAATTCCTTGGCAGACCAATCTGCGAACCGCCCACGCGAAAGCTCAGGCCGAGGGAAAACTGCTGTTATTGCACTTTTTCAGCGACAATTGTGTGTGGTGTGATCGACTCGAAGCCGGAGCTTTCCAGTCGGCTGAAGTCAGTCAGGCCGTTGGGAACCAGTTTGTTCCCGTCAAAATTCACGGTGGCAAAAACCCACAACTCACCGAAATGTTCAAAGTCACGGCATTTCCCACCGACGTGATTGTGACCACCAAAGGTGACACGCTGGTCCATTCGGTGAGTCCACAACAACCCAATCGTTACATTGCTATGTTGGCCGGTGCCCTGGGCAACACGGCTGCTGCCGCACCGGAACAACGAATCGCCGAGCCACCATCGACGGCACCCGATCTCGCCCAAAACGCTCCGCCGCAAACCGCACAGGCACCTCCAGCAAAACCACCCGTCACTGCCGCGCCGACTGAATCTCTGGCGATGCAATTGCCTGTGCAAGTTCGCACGAAAGACGCGACCGCCGGTCCGCAAGTAAACAATTTTGTCGCCAACGAGCCGCAAACAGAAACACCCGGCGAAACCAACCCCAAAGCCGGCAGCGTCCAAGCAAAGCTAACGAGCAGTCGTA
>JABDKS010000083.1 GCA_013002105.1 Pirellulaceae bacterium
TCCTGATACAGTTTGAACAGATCGATAAAGCTTGTACCGACGATCGGATCGCCACCCAAACCAACGCAAGTGCTCTGGCCCAAGCCCAAATTGCTGGTTTGCCAAACGGCTTCGTAAGTCAGCGTACCACTGCGGCTCATCACGCCAACTTTGCCAACGTTATGAATGTAGCCGGGCATGATGCCGATTTTGCAGGCACCCGGGGTGATCAGGCCCGGGCAATTGGGGCCGATCAAGACACTGTCACTGGCACGCACCTTTTCATACACGCGGACCATATCCAGCACTGGAACCCCTTCGGTAATCGCGGCGATCACACCGATGCCGGCATCGACCGCTTCTAAAATCGCATCGGCGGTAAACGGCGGCGGTACAAAAATCATGGTCGCATTGGCGCCAGTTTCCGCCACAGCTTCTTCGACCGTGTCAAAAACAGGCATGCCTTCGACGCTCTGCCCACCTTTGCCCGGCGTCACTCCACCGACCATCTGCGTACCGTAGTCACGGCAACCCAGGGAGTGAAATGTTCCGGCGTTTCCCGTGATGCCTTGGCAGATGACCTTGGTGTTTTTGTCAACCAGAATGCTCATGTCTGCTTCGTCGTCTTATTTGGTAGTTGAATCGATCAGGTGAAAACAGTCGCGTTGAAGTTTCGCGACCCGAATACGAACGTGTCGCAAATTAGCTTGCCGCAGCAACAATTTTCTTGGCCGCATCGGTAATGTCAGTGGCACTAATGATGTCGACGTCACTTTCTTCCAGCATTTTGCGGCCTTCTTCGACCTCGGTGCCTTCTAAGCGGACAACCAGCGGCACACTGAAACCGACTGTCTTGCTGGCTTCAATCAACGCGGCCGCGATCGTTGTACAACGTGCGATTCCGCCGAAGATATTGACCAAGATCCCTTTGCAGTTGGGGTCCGACAAAATAATGCGAAACGCCTCGGTCACCTGCTCTGCATTGGCACTGCCGCCGACATCCAGAAAGTTAGCCGGTTCGCCGCCTTCGTATTTGATGATATCCATCGTCGACATTGCCAAGCCGGCACCGTTGACCAGGCAACCAATATTGCCGTCCAACTTGACGTAACTCAGACCCGCGTTATTCGCACGCACTTCGCTCGGCTCTTCTTCGGACAAATCGCGATACTCGACCAAGTCCTTGTGACGGAACATTGCGTTTTCGTCGAACGTGATTTTCGCGTCCAAAGCAATCATCTGTTCGTCACCGCTGATCACCAATGGGTTGATCTCGCATAACGAGCAATCGTAGTCCACAAAAAACCGACAAATCGCCGGCATGAACTTAAACGCAGCTTTGGCAGCGGCACCTTGGATACCAAGTTTTTTGCACAATTTGCGAACCTGGTAGGCTTCCAATCCAACGGCGGGATCGAAGTGCTCTTTGTAGATCAGCTCTGGTGTTTCTTCTGCGACCGTTTCGATTTCGACACCTCCCTCGGTGCTGACCATCAGAACCGGTTTGGCGGCCGCACGATCCAACACGATCCCTAAATAGAGCTCGCGTGCGATGTCACACCCCGCTTCGACGAACACCTTATTGACCGTCTTGCCCTCCGGACCGGTCTGAATCGTGACTAATGTCTTGCCCAACAAGCCGGCAGCGGTCGCTTTGACCTCGTCCGCACTTTTGCAAACCACCACACCGCGTTGGTCGGGGTTGTCAGCGATGGTTCCTTTTCCACGGCCACCGGCGTGAATCTGGGATTTAACAACCGCGATTTTGCCACCCAGTTTTTCGTAAGCGGCGACGGCTTCTTCGGGCGTGGACGCTACAATTCCTTCCAAGACCGGCACCCCAGCTTGGCGGAACAGTTCTTTACCCTGATATTCGTGAATCTTCATCGGCTGTGTCGGTGCCTTGCGGAGCGCGAGGAGGAAGTTATTCCCAGGAAAATGGGAATATAAGCCTGACCAGCAAGGGACGGAAGCACACACCAGAACCGGGTTCTCTGGACGTCGATTCCCAGGAAACCACGACACTTCCCAGCCGACTTGATCCAAACCTCGGATATCAGCAACATGTCATCGCTACTGCGGCTCAACGACAACGATAACGTGGCCGTTGCAACTGAGTCCCTTTCGCCCGGCCAACGCGTCCAACTGGGTGATTTGACGATTCAATCCCGAGCAAACATCCCACGCGGCCACAAGATCGCGGTCGCTGCCATTGCCACCGATAGTTCGATCATCAAATACAACCAGCCGATCGGCTTGGCCACAACCGATATCGAATCGGGTGATCACGTGCATGTCCACAATGTCTCGGACCACCATACCGTGTCACGCGATTTGACCGATATTGCGCCGCCGGCTCCTCCGCCGGCAATCCATCGGACATTTGATGGATTTCACCGCGCCGATGGACGCGTCGGCACACGGAACTATGTCGTGGTGATGTCCACGGTCAATTGCAGCGCCACCGTCTGCCACAAAGTGGTAGAACGTTTCGACCGGCAACGGATGAAAAACTGGCCGAACGTCGACGGCGTTTTTGCGGCGACCCATACCACGGGGTGCGCGTTGCAATACCACGGAATCAAACACCAAATGCTCGGTCGCACGATGGCCGGCTACGCCAACCATCCCAACATCGGCGGTTGTTTGATGATCGGGCTCGGATGCGAACAAACCACCTCGGGTTACCTGTCCGAACACCACGGCGTCGTTTCACTCTATGCCCCCAACGGCGAAAAACTAACTCGCGACGACGGCATCGCGATGCTGACAATGCAAACCGAAGGCGGAACGCGGGCGACAATCGACAAGGCCGAACAATTGCTCGAGCAAGTTCTCGATCGGGCCAACGAATTTCAGCGAGCACCGGCCAATGCATCGCATCTGATGCTGGCGGTCGAATGCGGCGGTAGCGATGGCTACTCCGGACTCACCGCGAACCCGGCTGTCGGAGTAGTCTCCGATCGAATCGTCGCCTGCGGCGGAACTTCGATTATTAGCGAGACAACCGAACTTTACGGCGCAGAACATTTGCTGGTCAAACGCAGTCGCACCCCCGACGTAGCAACGAAGTTACTCGATCGGATTCAGTGGTGGCTCGAATATGTGGCCCACTATGGCGGCACCGTCGACAATAACCCATCGGTCGGGAACAAAGCGGGCGGGTTGACCACGATCACCGAGAAATCTCTTGGCGCGGTATCCAAAAGCGGATCGACCGCATTGGAAGACGTCTACGAGTACGCTGAGCGCGTCACCACACAAGGTCTGGTTGTCATGGACACCCCTGGTTTCGATCCCGCCAGCGTCACTGGCAAAGTCGCCGGTGGTGCCAACTTAGTCATGTTCACGACGGGCCGCGGCAGTTGCTTTGGGTGCAAACCATCCCCGGTGATCAAGATTGCCACCAACACGCCCATGTTCGATTCCATGCGCGACGACATGGATCTGAACGCGGGAACCGTCATCGACGGCGAGAATTTACAAGACGTCGGCGACCAGTTCTTTGACTTCGCACTGCGGGTCGCAAGCGGGCAGCAAACCGCTAGCGAACGACTAGACGTTGGCGATCACGAATTCGTACCGTGGACCGTGGGTCCGGTCGTGTAAATTGATTCCCCGCCATCCCGGCGTCGACTAACGCCGCTCGTCGATTTCGCGACGGAGCGAATGCACTTGCTCGCGCAGTCGCTCGATTTCGTGGGCCAGCTCGTCCACCACCCGCTCGATCCCTTCGTTGTGGTGTGGACGGCTCTCTTGCTCGAGTTCACGTTCAAAATCGTCCGCTATGTCGACGACCTCACGTGCTATATCGGCCAAGCCTGCGTGTCGCAAATGATCGATCGCACGTCCCATATGCTCAAGACGTTCTCGGGCTTCGCCAAATCGCTCGGAATCGCCACGCCTGTGGTCCCGGTTGCCTGCCTCGCGTTCATCGCGTTCCTCGTCGCGTCGCCGCTCTCGCATCTCAGCCGACCGCGATTCCTCCCGTTCTCGTTGCAGCCACTGTGCCTTCTGATCCCTCGTACGTTGCTCAACTGCCCTGTGAGCCTCCTCCAAGCTCTGTTGCACAATTTCGATCGTCCCACGCACCTTTCTCAGTTCAACTTCGTTATCACCTCGCGACTTCAGCATCTCTTCTCGACTGCGCAATTCGTGCAAAACGCGTTCGAATTCTCCCATGTTACGAGCAAACTCTGCTTTCATCCGTGCTTGCAGAATCTTGTCTTGCGCCTTGGCCCGCTGCTGATCACCCGACTGCTCGCTGTCGCGTGCTTCCGCTTTCTCCCGGGCCAATTGCTTTTTCTCAGCCTTCTGCCGCGCCGCTTGTTTGTCTTGCTTGGGTTCCTCCGCGCTGGCCGGGACAAACGTTGATGCCGCCACTAAAAAGCAAACGGCCAAAATGAGAGATCGCATCGCGTTAACCTTCTACAAGTGGGGCGGGGTACAACCGACTTCAAAATCGATTGTGACTCAAACGCTGCTGGATCACAACAGTTCACCACAGAGCAACCCCAAAGCAATTTTGACCGCTGGTGTCATCGCCATTCCGATACAATCGGTGACAATTCGACGCACCGGCCATCAACCCTTACCCGCGGCACTCTAGGCTTGAACCTGATGAATTTCTACCCGCGCCCGATCAAGTTACATGACTGCAGCCAATCGGGGATTGGCTCGGGAGCTGAATTGTTCCTGGTCGAAGGCGACTCGGCATCCAAAGCGGTTGCGAGGGTGAGGAATCAGCAGCATCAAGCCGTTTTGCCGATGCAGGGAAAGCCAATGAACGCAATCAAAGCGAGCGAGAAATCGATCACCAACAACGGTCTTTTTCAGGCTCTCGTGCAATGCCTCGGCACCGGTTGGGCCGACGCGCTGGATCTCAGTCAACTCCGGTACGACCGTATTATTTTGTTATTCGATCCCGATGCGGATGGAATCCACTGCGGCGCATTGATGACGATGTTTTTCCATCGCTGGATGCCGTCATTGCTTCAGTCCGGCAGGCTCTTCGTCGTTCGCCCACCACTGTACGAAATTCGATCGCAGCAATACTCCGACGTCATACATGCACTGAACGATGACCATTATCGACGGATCTGTTCCGCGCTGGATGCCAAGAAGATTCGTTTCCAGACGCAACGGTTCCGAGGACTCGCGAGCCTGGGTGCAAAAACGCTATCTGCGACTTGCTTGTGCAACGAAACCCGACATATCCAGCCGCTGCGAATGGAGGATGCCGAAGCGGCGATCCGAATTTTTGGCGGCAAGCAGTCGGCATGATGCGAGGTGCTAGGTTGCCAGTCGCCCCGCTAGGCGACCCGACGCCCCGCGTTGAGAACGTTTTGCAGACGTTCCAGTTCGTCCCACTGTCCGTTGGCTGCCATCGTTGCCTGCTCGGGCCAAGTGGTCGGATCATGAGAACGAAAACTGCCGCCAGCAGCATCCAAAATCTTTCTCAATGTCGGCACAGTGGTTTGCGAAAGGCATTGGAAGGTTTCGATACCTTCGTCGACCAACAATGCACAGATCTTGGGACCGATGCCCTCAATACGCGTCAAGTCCTCTCGT
>JABDKS010000120.1 GCA_013002105.1 Pirellulaceae bacterium
GCGTGGTCGAATGCAGCACACGGCGTCGACGCATTTTGAATTTGGTTCAAGAAGCGTTGTCACAACTGCGTTTGGACATGAAGTACTTGGTGTTCGATTTGGAAGCAACGCGTCGCGAACGAGATCAATATCGCCAAATGTTGGAAAAAGAAGGCTTGCTGTAGAACATCCAGCGAGCGGCAATCGATCGTGATCGATCGATTGCGGTCGGCACGAACCTTGGACTGACGCATTGGTCGCTGAAACTGCGACCGCCATGTTCGTGAGTGCAAATCACGCTCTCCGCCGCGGCGATTTCGCATCGCAATCCCATTGCGGCGAACGACCTGGCCGTTTTCCGATTCCAAGTGTCGATACGTTCGAAGTGTCGATCGATTCCAAATCCCGATCGATACAAAAGCCGACGGCCAGGCGGCGGTTTTCGTTGTCCAGCCAGCCACTACACTCGTTTTCCAACGAGATTTACAATCTCGTCTTCATTGGGGAACTCGCCGGTTTGCAGTTTGGAATAAGCCAAGTCACCGTCAATGGTGACTTCAAAGCAACCGCCGCTGGACGGCTCCAGTTGTAGGTGCTCGATTTTCTGCTTGTACCGAGCCAATAGGTTGGACGCCAAACTGACGGCCTGGGGTTCGTAGTTTCAAGCCGAGCAATAGCGAAGATGAATCTTCATTTTGGGTTCTCTTTGATGTTCGCAAATCGACAATCGCGGCGGACGCGGAGCCACTGAAACCGCGACTGTGTTTTTGACATTCTAGCGGTCCGAGCTCTGCTGGGCGGCGCCGCGACGGGGCCAAGATTCGTCAATTCAAAGGGAATCGCAGCCGAGAATGGCTGTCGTGATGGTGTAGAATCGAACGAATTGCCGCAGGTCATCCCATTTGGTGGGAAAAACATTCAGGTTTATTCGTTCGGTGTCCATGAAGATTTTCGCTACCCGTATTGTGCCTTCATGTCTGGCCCTCTGCTTGAGCACCGCAGGGTGCTTAGCCACGGCAAGTCTGTGGGCCAATGACCCAGCCGTCGAGCCGACCGTTGGCGAGCGACTCTTTGCACTGAAGTTGAAACGTTTGTTCGCGGAAAAATGCAACGCTTGCCACGGCGACGATCCAGAGAACATCGAAGGTGGATTGGATATGCGATCGCGTGATGGCATGTTGTCCGGCGGCGATGCCTACGGCGAGGAGGTGCTCGTGCCTGGAAAGGGCGACGCGAGTTTTTTGTATGTTGCAACGACTCGAAGCGTAGAAGACTACGAAATGCCGCCAAAGGAAGCGGAGAAGTTGACCGAGCAGGAGACTTGGTGGATTCGCGATTGGATCGACGAGGGCGCGCCCTGGCCAGACGACCAACAGATCGCAGACATTCAGCGTACGTACGGTCAACGCGAAGCGGTTCGAACTTCTGGTGGCCTGCAAGACGATTGGACCAACCGTCGTTATCAGCCCGAACATCTTTGGGCGTATCGCCCGCTCCATTTCGAAGAAATTCCCGACGCTACGCATCCGGTGGATTGGTTTGTGAATCGCAAGTTGCGAGAAATCGATCTCCAGCCGGCTCCAACTGCACGACCGGATGAACTGGCACGGCGGATCAGTTTTTCGATCACTGGGCTACCTCCGGACCCACAAGAGATACAAGCGTTCGAGGAATCGTTTGATCAGAATGCTGACAAGGCCGTGCGAGACTACGTTGGTCAACTCATGTCGTCTCCCCACTACGGCGAGCATTTTGCCAGTCATTGGTTGGACGTTGTCCGCTACGCGGATTCGGCTGGGTTCGCGAATGATTACTCACGGCCAAATGCGTGGCGGTATCGTGATTACGTCGTTCGGTCCTTCAATAGTGACAAACCCTACGATCAGTTTGTACGCGAGCAAATCGCCGGTGACGAATTGGATGCCACTGATCCGGAAAACTTGATTGCAACCGGGTTCTTACGCATGGGACCTTGGGAACAAACGGGAATGAGCGTATTTCGTGTCACTCGCCAGCAGTGGCTTGATGACGTGACCGATTCGGTGGGACAAACCTTTCTCGCGCACGCATTGCAATGTGCAAAATGTCACGACCACAAATTTGATCCCGTCCCCACGCGTGATTACTACAGCATGATGGCGGTTTTTACGACGACTCAGTTCGCCGAACGCAATGCCGCATTTTTGGAGACAGAAAATACCGCTGGGTTTGATCAAGCCGACGTGTGGACCAATGCCAAAGTCGCGGCGTATCAACAGCAGCGAACCGAGTTGGAGATGCGAGTCAACGAAGTTCGGCAAGCCGAAAGCGGCGAAGCGAAAGTCGGCGACAACGCGCTGGATCCGGGCGACGAAGCTTCACTGGCGCGAATGTCCAAAAACATTTCGCGACATCGCTGGGAGTTAGACAAAACAAAGCCGATCGCGTTGGGGGTCTACACCGGCAATACGATTACGCGAAATAACGTGGCCAATCGCATTGATTTGCCGGCCAAGCCATGGGGAAAAGGTGCCATGGAACCTGACACGATTTTGACCGGCGGGGACGCTTTTTCACGCGGTGACGAGGTGTGTCCGGCACCGCTGAGCGCGGCAGAGAACCTTGGTCGAATGTCGCCGGCCGAATTCGCCGATGGGAATGGAAAACGACGACTCTGTCTGGCGAATTGGATCGTCGATCCCTCCAACCCGCTGACAGCACGAGTGATCGTTAATCGCGTTTGGTCATGGCATTTTGGCAAAGGGATTGCTGCCAATCCCAATAATTTCGGAGCCACCGGTGCACTGCCCACGCATCCTCAGTTGCTGGACTACTTGGCTGACTGGTTTGTCAAAAACGATTGGTCGATCAAGCGGCTCAACGAGCTGATCTTGACGTCGGAAACCTATCGACGCAGCACGCGGCACCCCGAACCCGCGACGATCGATGCCAAGGACCCTAAACAAAGTTACTATGCGACCAGTTTGCCGCGACGACTTACTGCAGAAGAGATTCGTGATTCGATGCTGGCCGCGAGTGGCGAGTTGAATCGTAGCATTGGCGGGATTGCTTGCCGTCCGGATATCAATTGGGAAGTTGCGATGCAACCGCGCCAAATCATGGGTGGCACGGCATCGGTCTACGAACCGGACCCTTTGCCGGAGCAACGAAATCGTCGCAGTTTGTATGCGGAAAAGATCCGAGGTTTGCGAGATCCGTTTTTGGAGACATTCAATCAACCCGGCCCCGATAAATCGTGTGAGATGCGCGAGACGTCGACAGTCGCCCCGCAAGCTCTCACGTTGTTCAATGCCCAAGAAGTCCACGAGCGTGCTCTCGCTTTGGCCGCGCGGTTAATGAATACCGATCGATCGGATCAAGAAAAGATCGATCAAGCATTTTTGTTGTCGCTGGGGCGCCCTGCCACGAATCGCGAACGCACCGAATGTTTGGAACACTGGGAAACCGCGACGATCGAAGAGTCAACGCGCGAGTACCCGTTGCAAGAATACGAGACCGAGG
>JABDKS010000122.1 GCA_013002105.1 Pirellulaceae bacterium
CGGTTGGCTCGTTTTTGTGCCCGATGCGTTGCGGGGCGAAAGTTTGCGCGCCATGCTCACTGTCGGACTGTTGCTGCGCCCGTGTCGAGGGATCTGAGCTGAGAGATTTATGTACGGAATCAAGGAATATTTGGCCGCGTGCAATGACCGGAGAAAATTTCTGCTGCAACAACTCGCTTGGTTAAAAGAAGAACGTCAGCAGCATGATGCTGATGCGGGTCGATTGCAGGACGTCTTGCATCGCAGTGGCGACGAAATGGCGGGTTATTTGATTCCCGAGGTCTCGGATGAATTCTTGGCCGACTTGGAAAACCGCTTGGCCTTCCCCGGGCTGCTAAGCATCAAACGGGATTTTGAACAGCGATTTGATGAAGCCGAAAAGCGGCGGATCGAATTGGCCGCGATGCCGGAAATCGAACACTACGAAATCAAATTGCGGGAGTTGGACGAAAAAATAAAAGAACGGCATCCCGAGTACGATCAAGTCCGCTCGGACATCGCCTATTGGCACCACAGCAAATGGCATCGCAAGCTGGAAAAGGCTGGCTACTACGAATCCGATTATCGCCCCGGATGGTTTCGCCGATTTTTTGATTGGCGATCTGTCTCGTTCCTGATCGCGGAATTGGCCAAACAAGCTGATTTGAAATTCGATCATCCTGACAAATTGAAAGAACACTACCGCGTACTTCGTGACAAGGCGCACTGGATCACGACGGCGTATGAGGTCTTGGGGGAAGATCGCGATCGGCTTGTCGCCTTGAAACAGGAATACGAAGACACGTTGGCTGCCCCCGAACGACTGCTCGCCGAACTGTACCAAGCGTTGGGGGCAGCGACCGTGGAACATCTGCTTGCATGTCCGGAGGATTTGCGGATCGAGCTCGCCGGTCAGGATCGCACACTGAATACGTTTTTGCGCAAACATTCCGGACTCACCAAACAGGTGCAGTATCTACGCGAGTTGGCGGTCGCACGGATCGACTCACGCCTGCAGCAATTGGATATTGAAATCGCCAAGATCAACGCCAAAATCCAAAAATTGGAAATGCAGCGGCGACGGGGAAAACGCAAACGCTACTCCAAAGCCGACATCGATCGAATGCGGGCGGTCAAGGCGGACAAATGGGCCAGACGCCACGCAAAAACGACTAAAATGCGTCGCCGTATCAGCCAGTTCGATGACTACGACCGGGGCTCGTTTGTGGGTGGCTATTTGTGGTGGGACGTGATGACGAACGCCTCGGCGGCGGACGATATTTATGAAGTCCGCGAACATCGAATGCAAAATCCCGATTGGGATCATCGCCGCTTTCGCGATCCCACCGATCAAGCTGACGGAATCCGGGACGACGATCAGGGCATCGGCGTGATTGACGATGCTGCCGAAGCATTGGCGTCGTCGATGGCATCCGATGCGACCAGCGATCTATACGACCCCAGTTAACGGATGTTGCTGAACGAGAAATGGCTAAGCAAAAACGAATTGTCTGTTACGCGATCAACGGTGCCGGGCTCGGGCATCTGACCCGGCTGCGCACGGTGGCCAAGTGGTTGCGTCGTTACGCATCACTGTTGGACGAACGACCACCGGAAATCCTGTTCCTGACCTCCAGTGATGCCAGCGACACCTTGGCGGATGCCGGATTTGCTGCGTTCAAAATCCCCAGCAAAACGGTCGCGCGAAAAACAGAATTGAACAAGTTGGAGTATCGCCGCTTGGCCAAGCACTTTGTTTGGAACACGCTGGGGGTGTTTTCTCCCGATCTGCTGGTCGTCGATACGTTTCCCTCGGGCAGCTTTGACGAGTTGTTTCAGGTGCTCGATGGTCCCTTCAAAACCAGTTTTGTCTACCGCAACGTCAAACCCGAGTACGCGTCGCGGGCGACATTTCGTTCCGCACTGCGGATGTACGACAGTATCGTTGCGCCGCATGGGATGATTGAATCGCAACGGGGTGGATTCGCCGCGCACGACGGCGAACTGCGGTTTAGCGGCGAGGTCATTCAATTCGAACACGAAGATTTGTTGCCCGCCGAACAAGCCCGGCGTCAATTAGGTGTCGATCCGAATCAAAAGCTGGTTTACGTCAGTGCCGGCGGCGGCGGGGACTGCGATGCAGAGCAGCAATTGCAGTCGTTGGTACGGGCATTGCAACAGATGGACAATGTCCAGTTGCTGGTCGGCGCCGGACCTTTGTATCGCGGAGAGCGGTTAGCGGGGGAGAACGTGATTTGGTACGACGGGCCGGGGATTGCAAACTACTTTGCAGCACTCGACGCGGCCGTATCGGCCGCCGGATACAACCCCTTTCACGAACTACTTTTCGCGCGCGTGCCCACTGCTTTCTATGCGCAAGATAAGATCGCCGACGACCAGTCCGAGCGGATCGCGTCGGCGACCCAAGTCCGAGCGTGCGAACGCATCGCTGACTGGACCGATGCAACCGAAGTTTTGGGCGTGGTTGATCGCATGCTGGATGAGTCCGTTGCCGCCGAGATGCGGACGGCTTGCGAATCAATGTTGCCCAGCAATGGGGCAAGTCGCTGTGCGATCGAATTACTGCGGCCGCTGTACGATGACGCTCGACTGGAATGGGCGCAGCGTGTTTTGACACCGCGTTTGGCCAATCGGCTGGAACAACTGACCGGGTCGGCCGCAACGATGGCCGCCTGGCTGACACCCTTGATGCCGCAGGACCAAATGCGATCGCTAATGTCGCATCCAGGGATCGAAAACGTGATCAATCAACTGTCACCGTCGGCAGCGACCGAGGTGCAACAAGTTTTAGCCCTCAGTGATCAATCTGACGGTCACCTGATGATCGAGTCACGACTGATCGAATTGCTTGAGTCGATCGCGAGGCTTGATCCGAGCCAGCAGACCGCACTTGCCGATGCGAGCCTGAAGTCGATCGTCGCGGTGATGAAAAAGCAGCCGCTTGGTGGAGAATTGCAGGCTGACTGGGCAACCTGGATTTGCGACATCGTTGACAGCGTGGCTCGATTGATCAAGCGAGATGCCACATCGACGGCAGACCCGCTGGGCACATTGGAATGGCTCCGGCTCTACCGCGCGTTTCCTCGCATTGTTGATGTCGACGCGTTGGGAGCTGCGGAGTTGTTCCAGCGGTTGGTCGCGGACCATCTGGAGCGAGGTGATCAGGTGCACGAAATCAATCAAGCGATCCAGGTGCTGAAACTGACGCATCCGCGTGTCACCAAGCTGCTGCTGGAAAACGCACTGGCGGGACTGACGACATGAATGGGCCGGGCGTGAAACCAACCAAACAGCAGCGGAACCTGCGATTACGCGGCATCCAAACCAACGAGCCCCTGCTCGGTCCGCAAACGGTCCATTTCGACATCGCCAACGGCTGCAATGTTCGTTGCACGACCTGTTGGCACCACAGTGAATATTTGGACGACAATCACGTTCCAACCATCGATTGGAAACGTCGGACGATGTCGTTTGAGTCGTACCGTCGGATCATGGACGATTTGGTAACGCTCGGCGGTTTGGAGAACATCATTTTGTCGGGCATGGGTGATCCGTCGCTGAACAAAGAGCTGCCCGAGATGGTGCGATACGCACATCAACGGGGGATCGGTGTCACGATCATCACCAACCTGTTAGCCGTCGATCTGCCGTCGATTTTGGACAGCGGCGGCGAGTTGAATTTGTTGGTGTCGATTTGTGGGGTGTCGCATGAGACGTGGAATGCTTTTCACGGTGGCTCCATGGCAGGCGGTTTGGATCGTTTGATCGGACAATTGACGTTGCTGCGCGAAGCCGACTTTTTGCCAAAGCATGTGCAAGTGATTAACGCGCAGAATTATCACGAGTTGCCTGAGATGGTTCGGTTTGCAATCAAGTGGCCGACGAAGCGTATTAATTTCAAGTTTGCGTCGTTGGTCAATGGCACCGAAGCGGTCGCATTGTCGACGCAGCAAAAACGAGAATTGATCGACACCCTGATTCCTCGTGCGGAGGCCATTGCACAGTTGCGCGGGATTGACACCGATCTGGATGCGTTTCGCACGCAAGTCAGTTTGCAGTCGCATGCAACGTCACCGATCGAGGAGGTGGGATGTTACATGGGGACGATCTACTGCCGCGTCACGGTGGATCAGGAATTGCTGTACTGTTGTAATACCGATATTTCGGTGGGATTCATCACCGAAGACAACTCGTTTCGCGATTTGTGGTTTGGTGGAGGCTATACAGATTTGCGCGCGAGACTTGCGCGCGGCGAATATTTTGACAGTTGCCAACAGTGCGGAAAATATAAACAGAATTACAAATGGCATCGTAAATTGCATCAACTCTCGCTAGCCACGGAGTCGCAAAATGGCCATTAAGGGATTGTTGCGGTCGATGGCCGGGCGCGCAACAGCGCGTAAGCCGCCGTTTGATGACCTGCGTCCGACCGTCGAGTGGCGCGTCAATGGACATTGCAATTACGATTGCACCTATTGCATTCAGTCCAAGGCGTCGCGTGTGGGCGTGCCCGACGACAATACGATTCACCAAATTATCGGTCAATTTGCTGCTTTGCCCGGACAATGGGAGATCAAAATGTCCGGCGGCGAACCGTTCGCTTTCAAGGGGTTTGTCGCTTTGGTCGTTCCCGAGTTGATGGAGCGAACCGATCATCTGGTATCGGTGTTGACCAATTTTTCGGCCCCGATTGGCATGCTGGAGCGATTTTGCCAGCTGACTGCTCAACGGTTGCGAATCACCAGTGCCAGCTTGCATCCCGATACCGCCTGCGTCGACGAATTCATCGAAAAGGCGGTCGCCTATCGAGCGTTGCGACAACGACACAACCCCCACAGTAGCTTTGTTGTCAACGTCGTC
>JABDKS010000695.1 GCA_013002105.1 Pirellulaceae bacterium
CCACCATTCTGGCGACATCGATCGGCACGGCCCACGCATTGTTGGCAGCGATCGCGGCAAGAATCATGTTTATCGCTGTCGAAGCAATTTGTGCTGGTGCAGCGTGGTGGTGGCTACAACGGTCGACCGCGGCCCAATCGCTGACGACCGCTGTTGATCCAATGGTGACCGATACGTTTGAATCAACGGATAATTGAAACAACTGGCGACACGCTGGACGGGTAGCACAATGGGCACCCGGCGATGATAATGATCGCGTCGATTGTTGCTGCAAAACCGTGATTGGGCATCCGCCACAAAACGCATCACAGTCGACGCGAATCGCCAATTGAGTTTACCGATTTTTGCCCTCCCATTTCAGGACATCACCAACGTGGCCAACCGGCGTGTCTCCTTTGTGATTCCGACGATGGACGAGAGCGAAACGATCGAAACACTCAGTTCACAAATCAAGCAGGTTTGTCAGCAGCACGATATCGATCGCCAAGTCATTTTTGTGGATGATGGTTCGACGGATAACACCTGGCAGATCATCGAAAAAATCGCCGCGGACGACGGCGACGTTCAGGCCATTCGATTCCGTCGAAATTTCGGCAAAGCGGCAGCGCTGGCCGCCGGTTTTGATGCCGCCAACGGTGAAATCGTGGTCACAATGGATGCGGATTTGCAGGATGACCCCAAGGAAGTCCCCCGTTTTCTGGAACAACTGGACAACCATTTGGACGTCGTCAGCGGTTGGAAACGCGTTCGGCACGACCCATGGCACAAAGTTCTACCAAGTCGCGTGTTCAATTGGTTGGTCAGTTCGGCAACGGGCGTCCGATTGCACGATCACAACTGTGGATTTAAAGCGTACCGACGCGAAATTTTTGACGAAGTCAAACTGTACGGTGAGTTGCATCGGTTTGTGCCGGTACTCGCCGCCGCGAGAGGCTGGAAAGTCGGCGAGATCGAAGTCGAACATCACCCGCGCGAGTTCGGCAAATCGAAGTACGGTGTATCTCGTTTGGTCAAAGGGTTCCTGGACCTGCTGACGATCTACTTTTTGACAGGTTTCGGTCGACGCCCACTGCATCTTGTCGGATCGATCGGACTACTTTGCTTTGCGTTGGGCGGCATCGGGATGATTTATTTATCCGGTATGTGGGTCATCACGCGGCTTTCGACGTCGATGGACGATCTGCATCTACACAGTACCGCGATCTTTTATTACTGCATTCTGGCAGTGCTCTTGGGTGCCCACTTTTTGTTAGCAGGATTACTGGCCGAGTTGATTGTGTCGGTGACACGAGCGGGAAATACTCCGTTCAGCATCGCCGAGCAAATTGGCCAACGATCGCACGATCGCGGAAACCAACTTGGCATTTCCACCGATGATACGAATACCGATTCCGTTGTAGGCGAAAGTGATGCTGAGAGAGGATAAGAACCGCCAGTCACGGCGTGACGCTTATGTCCTGTTGCTGGTGATCGTGATGTGCGTCACCGCGGGTCGGATCTGCACGGTGACGAGCAAGGAACGCGACACAGCGTTCCTGAGCGCTAATGATCGCAGTCGTTGGTGTACCGTTGCCTCGTTGGTCGAAGACGGAACGTACGAAATCGATCGAATTTTGGAGCTCAAAAGCGACAAAGGGCGACGCACCTGGTACACGATCGATCTCGTGCGTCATCGCGGCGAAGACGGTGAACAGCATTTCTACAGCAGCAAACCGCCGCTGTACCCAACCATGGTGGCGGGGGTCTACTGGCTCGTTCACAAAGCAACCCGATTGCGAATGACCGAGCAACCGATCTATGTGCCGCGAATCGTTCTACTGTGTGTCAATTTACCGCTGCTGTTTCTGTTTTGCTGGTGCACGATTGCGTCGATGGATTTGATCGCCGCTGGTGAATGGTCGCGGCGATTGGGCGCGGCCATGGTTTGTTTTGGAACCATGGTGACGCCTTTTGCGATCTCGCTGAACAATCATCTTCCCGCCGCCGCGGCGACGGCGGTCGTGATGTACTTTTATTTGAAGTGGGGCGAAGTTTTAGATGATGAGTCCGATTTTAAGATCAGCGCGTTTCCAGTCAGGACTTGGTTGATCGCTGGGATCGCTGGCGGATTCACCGCGGCAAACGAATTGCCAGCGCTGTCGATGCTGGTTTTTTGGATCGTGTTAATTGGTTGGCTGAACCTTCGATCCGCAGCCTGGTTTGTTGCGGGGATCGCCATCGTCGCTGCCGCGTTCTTCGCAACCAACTACATCGCACACAATCAACTCCGTCCGGCATACGCCCATCGCGACAACGGTCCGGTGATCGCAACGATCGCCCGGGGCGACAAACCGTCGGACCAAGTCATCGGTGACGCGTTGGCCGAATTGGATCAACCACTTTTTGGCGGACACCTTGTCGCCGAGATTTCCTCTGACGTCACGGTCCAGCCCTCCGGCGAAGCAGGCCGCTGGCGAGTGGTAACAGCCGACAACCAACTGTTCGCGCTGAACCGAATCGGGCCCGACAACGCGTCTGCTCAATGGGTTCTGAGCCATTGGGACGACTGGTACGACTATCCCGGCAGCTATTGGAATGACGGAAATCGAAAAGGTGTCGACAAAGGCGAGCCTTCGCGGCTTATCTATTTTGCCAACATGACAATTGGCCATTACGGAATATTCTCGATCACTCCGATTTGGTTCCTGGTGCCTTTCGGGCTCTATCTGGGTCTCGCCTACGGGCCCCCGGACTACAGACGATTGGTCATTGCGATCGCGTTGGCGACGGTTGTTTGTCTCGTCTTCTACCTATTGCGACCGCAGATTGATCGCAATTACGGCGGTGTTAGCTCGTGTTTTCGCTGGATGTTGTGGTTTGCGCCACTTTGGTTGTTAGTGATCGCACCGCTGCTGGATAAGTGGTCCGAGCAGTTCGATCGTCGCGTTATTTTGCTGGCATTGCTGGGCATGAGTGTTTTCTCCATGTCGATCTCGTTGGACAACCCGTGGCAGCACCCGTGGATCTACCGGTTTTGGGACTTTTTGGGGTGGATTGCGAAGTAAATTCGCCTCTACCATCATTCCATCTAGCATGCCGATAGAACGTTCGTTCATCGTCGGAATTGGCGGCGTAGACCAACGGATTTGGTCAGCGCAACAACACACGTTTGTCATGCTAGTGTCACCCCGCGACTCGACCAGCGAGCCACTGACTTGTCCGGCACGGAAGCCGCTACTCAGACTCGACCCTCGGGACACTTTTCCCGCTGGGTTTTCGTTGCGCTGTTACTGGCCGCCACCCTCTTTATCATTCGCACTGTCGGGCCGCAAACGATTGGCGAACAAGCGCGGCGACAATTCGAAAAACAACTGCGTGATCACTACGTCGGTTACGAAGTCTCGGTTGGCAAAGGACGCTACGAACCGTCGGTCGGATTGATATTCGAGGACTTGCGAATCGCCGACCCGCACGTTCCCGTCAAAAAGTCAAATTGGGGGCTGACGTCCAGCGAATCTCGTGAAATGATCCGTGTTGAAAAGCTGACGGTTGTCGCCAGCACGGAACCGGAAAAGCTTCTGGAAAAAAAGAACCCGTTGGTGACGCGCCGCGTGGTGCTCGATGGAGTTCACGTCGACGCGTGGATGACGGCGGACGACAAACTTTCGCTCGAGCAGCTTTGGCCAATGCCAAAGTTCGGTCCGGCTGCACCGCG
Organism: Pirellulaceae bacterium; assembly: GCA_013002105.1. The sequence goes on from JABDKS010000695.1 coordinate 3,695, forward strand.
CGTGGAGATTCACCGCGCCCATTTGCGGCTCGTCGACGTGTCCGGTTCGACTCAACCGATCGAGCTGGAACTTTCACATTTGTTACTGGTCAACGGAGCGAAGATCAACTCCTCCCAAGTTCCGCCTGGCGGTTCGGACACGTCACCGACAACCACCATCGGCCAGACCATTTCGTTGCGAGGGTCGGCCAATTTTGCGAGTTCGATTCAGGTGGAGGCGCATGCCTCGGATGCGGGCCTAAAGATTCGCGGTTTAATCAAAAACGCACGCATCAGCGCCGAACTGATTGATCGACTGCCGTCAAGATTTCGCGAACCGCTTCAGCAGGCACGTGGGCTATCGTGCCTATGCGACGCTGCTTTCGAAATCGGCCAAACGCCTGGCAACCCGATCGACTACCGACTCAAAGCCACTGTTCACGACGGTCGACTGGATCACCCATCGTTGCCCGAGCCGATCAGCAAGCTGAGCGGTGTGCTGGTTTGTGATCGCACCGGCATCAAGATTGACGCATCGCAGGGCATTTTCGGTGACGCGGTCTGCTACATGAGTGGTAGCGTGGGCAACTATCAGTGGCCCCAATCAGCTCAGTTTACGGTCAATGTGAAAGGTCTGAGCCTGAATGATCGGCTGGCCAGATCGATTCCTCCATCCCTGCAACAAGGATGGGATCGTTTGCGTCCAAGCGGTCGCGTCGACATTGTGGACGCATCCATTTTTAATGTTGGCGGTCTCTGGAAAGCCAATGCAACCGTCGATTGCAAAGGCGTCGATGTTCGATACTCAAAATTCCCTTATCCCGTCGAACAACTTGTAGGCCGAGTTCAGATTCGCAATGACATCGCTACGTCGCAATTGCTGACCGGACGAATCGGCGGTCGACGACTCCAGTGCGGATTCCGACTACCAACCAAACCGGGTGTCACCAACGAAAAAGTTTTTGTTGTCAATACGGATGGCCCGATCGCCATCGATTCCACACTGATCCGATCCCTCACGCACCGCGGCAGTCAAACGTCCAAGTTGGAGTCGTTTGTCCGGTCCCTCCAACCTCGCGGATCGGTTCACCTGACCAACGCACGCCTGATGACCGACGCCGGCGGAAACAACACGCGTGAATTTGATTTGCACGTCGCTGACGGTCACTTGCGATACAAAGAGTTTGCCTACCCGTTGTACAACGTCACCGGCAAGATCCATGTTCGCAACGATCTAGTCACGTTGGATGGATTCCACGGCACCAACGCGAATGCCGGACAAATCCAGTGCAACGGCACTTACAAAATGCCAACGGCGCAGGATGCTGCGTCGACAGGGCTGACGCGATTGACGCCGCCCGGTGCGACGGTGCCAACCGCGCAAGCGGCAGACCAATCTGATCTGCGACTGCACTTTCACGCAACGAACATCCCAGTGGACGAATCATTGAGGACGTCGGTGCCTATCGAAACGCGACGCGCGTGGGATGCGATTTCGCCCAGCGGAGTGTTAGACGAATTGGATGTCACGGTCGCCAAACGCGGTCCGGGCCGATCGATTGGTTTAACTATCACCGCAACCGAAACCGAATCACATCAGCTCAACAACCGCACGCTCAGCATCCAACCATCCTCGCTGCCCTATCGACTGGACATCATCGATGGTCAAGTCCGTTATGACGGACGACGGGTCACCATTGAATCGTTACGTACGCGACACGACGCCACGCACATCGCGGCGCATGGCGGATGCGTGCAAGATCCCAATGGACGTTGGCGATTGATGCTGAATATTCACAGCGGCAGCCGCATCTCGCCCGATGCAGAATTGATCGCTTCGCTGCCGAAACAAATGAAAGAGGCGATGCATCGGCTGCAGTTGCGTCGACCGGTGAGTGTTCGCGGCACAACCGAATTCTTATTGCCCCAGCAAAGCGGCGGATCGCCGATCATTGACTGGGACTTGGTGTTGCAATTAGAAGGAAATCGAATCGGCGACATTGGACCTGTACACGCGCTGCGCGGTGAACTCTCGGCGCGAGGCACCAGCGACGCCGCAGGATTACGCACCGACGGCGATGTCCGTATCGATTCGATGCACGTCAATGATTTGCAAGTCACCGCAATACGTGGTCCCTACTCGATACGCGACGATCGACTACTTTTGGGGACGCTTGCTCAATCAGGTCTGAAACCCACAGTGACGCCAATCCCAACGCTGGAGTCGGCCGACTTGAAACAGCCGCCCACGCGGACGCAGCCTGTCACGTACGCACCGGATGACCTGACTCGCAAAATACGCGGAAAACTATTCGGCGGCGAATTGCAGTTGACCGGCGAGGTCGTGTTGTCGTCCGCCGGATTCAAAGTCGATGCCGCTCTGGTCAACGGGAAAGTCCCCACGTTGCTGGCCGACCTGGGCCACGGTCGCAACGAATTGACCGGAGTCGTGGACGGACAGATCGAACTGGAAGGCATCCTGGGAACGACGGATTTGTTAAAGGGTATCGGATCTGCCCGCGTTCAAGGTGCCAACCTGTACCAGTTGCCATTGCTGGTCCAGCTGCTGAACCTATTGCGAATCACACCGGCCGAAGACGTCGCGTTCACCGACGCCGAGTTGGAATTTACGCTGATCGAGAATCAACTGAATTTCAATGACCTGAAACTTTGGGGCGATCTGGTTGCACTGCAAGGTGGTGGAACGCTTGACCGAAAACGAGAACTCGACTTGACGCTGAACACCTGGGTCAGCCCGCAAAACATTTTCACCAAGGTTCTCGGTCCGTTGCGTAGCCAAGAACACACTCTATGGACTGTCGACGTCCGTGGCCCGCTGGGCGACCCGACCGTCGAACGTCGTGCCTTCGATGGTGTAAATCAGACGCTCGAATGGTTTTTTCCAACAATGAATCAGCGCGAACCCGCCACGCCGCCGAAGACAAGGTCAGGACGCCGCAGCTATTTTCAATAACCCGCTCGTGCCTGTGAACATCCAACCCAGTCAATACGGACCCTCCATTGCCGGCACTCCGCGGGCAGCCAATCGTGGTGGCCAATCCGATTCACAGTCCGCTGCGGCGACCGATCAAGTCAGCGCAAAAAACAAAATCGATTCGAAGAACCAAACGTCGGTTGACGCTGGAGACCAAACTCGCGATCGCGACGCCGATGGACGTCAATCACGTCATCGGCGGTCATCATCGCAAAACGAACATCCATCCGAACACCAAGACGACGCCCCGATCGAT
>JABDKS010000164.1 GCA_013002105.1 Pirellulaceae bacterium
CCTTGATATACCGATGGCAGAAAGCCGCTGCCAAACGAATTTTTGCCGCCATTGGGTTGAACACCACTGGAAATCAACACGACGAATCCCGGCAAATTCTCGTTCTCACTGCCCAAACCGTACGTCACCCAGGAACCCATCGATGGTCGACCACTCCGCGGCGAACCGGTGTAAACCAGCAATTCGGCCGGGGCATGATTAAATTGATCGGTGTACATCGAATGCACAACGCACATGTCGTCGGCCATCGAATGAAAGCTCGGTACGGCATCGGACATCCACATTCCAGCTTTTCCGACCTGCTGCCATTTGCGGGGCGAACCCATCAGCTTGGGCACGCCGGTGGTAAATGCAAACTCGCGACCTTTCAAGAATTCGTCCGGACAGTCCTGATCACTACGGTCAATCAACTCCGGCTTGTAATCGAATATGTCCAGATTCGGTGGCGACCCAGTCATGTGCAGATAGATCACCCGTTTCGCTTTGGCGGGATGGTGAGGCTGCTGGGGAGCGAGCGGATTGGCAGCCGACCGCTTGGCCGCCGACGATTCGTTCGCCAGCAGCGTGCTGAGCGCAATACCACCCAGTCCAGCAGACGATTGCTGAAAGAAATGTCTTCGTGTTTGCAGTTGCAGTCGTGTTAGTCGAGGGTCCATCGATCTGCTCTCACCGTTTCATAAAGATTTCGTCAAGATTCAAAATCACATTGCCAACCAATGTCCAAGCCGCATACTCGGCAACATCCGCCGTCTCTGGCAGACCCCCCAACGGTATCGTCGCCATCTGGCTGGCCTTTTCGCTCTGCGTCAGAAACTGCTTGTAGGCATCGTCGGCCAATTGAGTCAGCCGGCTGACTTCGCGATCGGTCGCGTTACGGATCAGACTGTTGCGAATGCCAAATTGAACGCGTTCGGCCGGCGAACCACTCGCGTCAATCATCCGTCGCGCCAACGCCTGAGCCGCCTCGACATAAACCGGATCATTCAATGTCACCAGCGCCTGCAGCGGCGTGTTGGTACGGATTCGCCGCACCGTGCAAACTTCGCGATTGGGCGCGTCAAATTGTGCCATCGACGGGTAGGGACTCGAACGACGCCAGGTCGTGTAAATGCCCCGGCGATACTTGTCCGCGCCCAGGCTCGTTTTCCAGTCGGTTGCCGATCCAAACGCCGCTTTCAAACCGAGTTCCGGCTGCGGCGGATTGACCGGATTGCCAAACATCTTGTCACTCAGCAAACCGCTGACAAACAATGCTTGATCGCGAACCATTTCTGCGGAGATGCGAAATCGCGGCCCGCGTGCCAACATCCGATTAAACGGATCGGCCGCGATGGCATCAGCCGTCGTCACGCTGCTTTGGCGATAGGTTGCCGACGTCACGATCAGTTTCAAAAATCGCTTGATGTCCCACCCACTGTCACGCAATTCGACCGCCATCCAGTCTAACAATTCCGGATGCGACGGCAGTTCGCCCTGCGACCCAAACTCTTCGCTCGTTTCGACAATACCGGTCCCAAACACTTGTTCCCAGTGGCGATTAGCGATGACCCGTGCGGTCAGCGGATTGGAATCGTCAATCAACCAACGAGCCAGAGCCAAACGGTTGGGCGGCAGGTCATCAGGCAATGCATGAAACGCCGCCGGTGTTCCTTCGCTGACTTGATTGCCTTTGCTCAAATAGTTTCCGCGAATTTGCACGTGCGATTGACGGCGTTTGTCGGTCGGCAAGTCCCGCATCACCGGAACGGTGGTCGTCGGTTTTAACGCCGCTAACGCCTTTTCCTTGCTTTGCAATTCTTTGCGTTGCGAATTCAAAAGCGGCGTGATGGACCGAAAGTATTCGGCAACGCGAATCTGCTGTGGATCTTTCCACGACGCGGGATCTTTCGAAACAATCTTGCGCACATCAACCGGCATCTTGGCCCATGTACTCACGGAGGCATCGCCGGTCCGACTGATCCGAAACCGATCCAGCAAGTGACTCGCATGCGCCGACTCCTGACGGATTTGCAACGTCAAAACTCCATCGGCCAAATCGACAGCCCCGTCGGTCAACAACGTCAACTCATGTGGCTTGCCCGTCCTGGGTGCGACCGCCCATCCGGTTTTGGGGTCGATCTTCGCTTGCACAACACTCTCAGCGGGAAATCCTTTTTGCTCCCAATCGGCCGATGCTGCGACAAAACGAATTGTTCGCTGTCCGGTCAAGGCAAACTCTTCGCTCGGCGACGGAACTTTCTCGGGTTGCTGTTGCCAAACAACGTTTCGCGATTCATCAAGCAGTAAGACTTGGTAGCCTTTCAAACGATTTGTGATGCCCGCACCACCATCGGTCCGATTCCAAATCACGATCCGCTGGATCGATCGTATTTTCTCCAAATCAATCTCCACCCACGGATCCTTCTCTGTGGCGGTGTGACTGACCGACTTTGCGTTGAAATCGCCGTTGGTGTTCCCGTCGTTGACGTACTGCACTTTGCCGCCATAGTCCGTCGAACTCTGGGTTGCCTTGCCCGTGGTCGCAATATTTTGGCCATCGCTGAACGCCTGGATCTCGGCCAAGTGAATCATTTTGCCACTACCGGGTAACTCGACACGCAAAAATCTCGCGTCGATGCTCCGGCCATGGTCTCCGCTGGGTAACCAATCGGCTTGAATTTGCGAGACCACAAAATTGTCTTTCTGCTCGGCGGGGACTTCCAGCCGCAACCCGGTCAAGTCGCCATCGATCGAATCAAACCTTAGGGTGTAAGTATCGGTGTCAGGTTTTTCACCCGACGCCGCGACCCAACCGTCATCCGCGATCGACAACTCTCGCCCAGTCGCTTCAACGGCCGTCGGCTTGATCGGTTGCCACTCGGGCTTCTGCGTCAAGCCAGCCAACCAATTCTCTTGCGCGGCATCTAATTCTTTCGAGGGTTGCGAAAGTTCCTCTTTCAGATCGGCAACTTGCTGTTGCAGTGTTTTCTTACGAGATTTTTGCTCGTCGGACCAAATCTCGATCGTTGGGCTTTCGTCTTTTCGGTCGGTGTCTTCGCTGCTGTTAAAGAACGCAAAGAACTGAAAGTACTCGTCATGCGTGATCGGATCGTACTTGTGCGTATGGCATTGTGCACACGCCATCGTGGTTCCCATCCAAACCGCCATCGTCGTATTCACTCGATCGACCACTGCCACATTGCGGAACTCTTCGTCGTTCGTCCCACCTTCGTTGTTGGTCAGTGTGTTGCGGTGAAACGCGGTGGCGATCAGTTGATCCTGTGTCGGATTTTCCAACAGATCACCCGCGATCTGTTCGATCGTGAACTGGTCGAACGGTTTGTTTTCGTTCAGCGAACGAATCACATAATCGCGATAGGCCCAGATCGTCCGCGGCGGATCGTCGGCATAACCAGCCGAATCGGCGTACCGAGCCAGATCCAGCCAAACCCGCGCCCAACGTTCTCCGTAAGACTGCTTTGCCAACAGACGATCCACATACGCGTCGTAGGCATTTTCATCCTGATCCTCTGCAAACGCTTGGGCCTCCTCCCAAGTCGGCGGCAGGCCGGTCAGATCCAGCGCGACGCGACGTGCAATGGCCAAACGGTCCGCCGGCGGCGACGGTTGCAAACCGGCCGACTCGAGCTTCGCCAATACAAAGTGATCAATCGGATTGCGTGGCCAGTCACGTTGATTGATCGTCGGCAACTTAGGTCGAACCGGCAGGCGATAGGACCAATGCGTATCGTATTTGCCACCCTGGGCGATCCAACGACGAAACACTTCGACTTCCGCCGCAGTCAGCTTTCGTCCCTTGCCAGGCGGCGGCATCCGCACGTCATCGTCATCACTGGCGATCCGCTCCAACAAAGCACTGGAATCTGGATCGCCTGGAACGACCGCAGCGTACCCGCCCAAGTCTTCGCGAGATCCCTCTTCGGTGTCCAAACGCAAACCAACCGCACGCTCGTTTTCATCCGGACCGTGACACATCAAACAGTTGTTAGACATCAGCGACCGAATGTCTCGATTGAAATCAACCGATTCTTCCGCGACAGCAGGAACGACCCACAGACAGAAACTGGTAAACAGACAAATCGACGTGAGCCGAGACAGGGCGGGGGAGAGCCGGGTCATCGCAGGTGGGCTAGGCGGATGAGCAAAGATGGGTGTGAACCCACTATTCTAGCAGAACGCCAAATCCGGTCGAATGGTTGCAAATCGCGTGCAAAACACGCCACCCTCCCCACGCGGTCCGTCAATGCGGATCGGACTGCCGATGCTGGGACGACCCGGGGGGTGGAACCTGCCGCCTCCCGTCCGTCTGAGCATCATATTGCTCCAATATCGATTCGATCAGTTGACCTCGCTACGGCTCGGCTACCACCGGCGTGACAGACAGAGCAACAACGGTCGACGCTAAAATGTGTTTCCAAATGGATCGATGTTTCTTACTTCGCACGGTTATCTCTCAGTCATTCAACAAGTCGCGTGAAATAGTTGTTCGTCCGCCTCGATGGAATCTTGGCCACGCAGAGTCATAGGACCAAAGAATACCTTTGTCCCATTTTCACCGTTTCGTGATAACGACGGCCGTCGCTAATGCAAGAAAGCACGGAGCTCGATGGAAATTTACCAGTGGAACCCGCGACGACATCGGTTCTGCATCGGTTCCACCGCTGGGCAAGTTTCACACCTATATCGGATGACGCCGGTCGAGCGCATTTTCCACCAACCCCGAAAAAACATTGAACTGGTTCCTTGGGGGCTCTTTCCGCTCCACTACTCCACGCCTTTTCACCGCCGCGAGTCGATGTTCAAGCTGATCCAGACTGCCATCCCACTGGTCATCGCCGTGACTGCAATTTGGGTGCCCTATCGCTGGCTTACGGCACCCGGAACCGAGCTTTGTGCTTGACCGACATCTTGTTCTTGGTCGGAGAACGCGTGCTGGTTCGGATAGGCGGGACGATCGCCGATGGTGGCCGTACGCTACGATCCAATCGTTTCATCGGTGATCTTGGTCGGTCGGGCTGCATCACGCGGAGCGTGATGGCTACTTTGACCTCTCCGTTCGTCGTAGCGTTGCAACCGGTCGGCGACAGGGAGGGACGTCACAT
>JABDKS010000168.1 GCA_013002105.1 Pirellulaceae bacterium
GTTTGACGACGTACGCCCCATCGTGACGACAGGGGATCGGTTACGTCGGCTGTTGTTGTGTGGTTGGAATGTTTGTTGGGTTCGATTGGACCGTCGCGATCGCGTCGGGATCGTCTGTTTCGAATTCTTTTTGCAGTACGACTCGAGTGCGATTGATCAACGCGCCATTCTCGATCCAATCGCACGCTTGGATTAAATCGAGCACATCGCCGGGACGTAACGACGCTGAATCGCTGGCGGCCAGAGACAAGTGCAACTGGCCATCGACAATTTCGATGCGTGGAATCTGCATCGCCGCGTCCACCGTGACGATTTTCTTTTTCCGCTCGAACGATACGGTGTCCTGCGATTTCAATTGTGTGATTTCCCGTTCGGCGGCGGCGATGTCAGCTTGCGGGGGAATGGTGATCACATAGTCGCTGCGCAAAAGCTGTGCTTTGCCGAATCCATCGGGCAGACGTTTGACGCTTTTGATCGTCAGGCCGGGTTGATCGTCATCGACCAAGCGATCAAACAACTCGGCGACCGGCATCCGCTCCGCCAATTCCAATTCGACAACTTCATCCAAACCATTTACGCCCAAGGCGAGTGCCGATGGAAAACCGATTCGCGGCTTGGGATGAAAGCCTTCGGTCATCGATAGTTTTAAGTCCGCGCGTCGAACGATCCGTTCCCACAGCCGCGCCAAATCTCGGTGGCTGGTCCATCGCAGCAAGCCAGCCTTGGCGAATCGAATCCGATAGCGGACGCGCAGGCGGACCACTGGTGTCTCAGCAGTCGTTGGCGTGGATTGCTGTTCGGGTTCAGTCACAGGTGGTCGCTTCAGGGAGGAGGTTGGTTGGGGACAATGCCCAGGATCAATTGACAACTAATTCCGGTACGAGGTCGCTTATTCGATCCATCAAGTAAAGATCGACGTCTCGGGCGGCTTCAAGTTTCATGACTCGTTCTGCTATCTCTTTACATTGCTCGATCGACACCGAACGTATCGCTTTTTTGACTCGCGGCAGTGACGATGGGGGCACACTGAGGTGCCGCACGCCCAATCCGAGCAACAACAATGCACGACCCGGCTTGCTACTCATCTCGCCGCAAACCGAAATCGGCGTGTTGTTTTCGTCGGCGATTGTGACGCTCTGCTTGATCAGTCTCAACACCGCTGGGTCGCTCGATTGGTACAGATCGGCGACGTATTCGTTGCTGCGGTCGACCGCCAACGTGTATTGAGCCAAGTCGTTGGTACCGATGCTCAAAAAGTCGACTTCCCGGACAAAGTGATCCAACATGACCACGGCTGCGGGGACTTCGACCATCATCCCGACTGGAATGTCGGCACGGTACGGGATTCCCGACTCCGCCAAGTCTTCTGCGACGACATTCAACAGCATTCTTGCCTGCCGCAATTCGCCGATCGTTGTGATCAGGGGAAACATCATTCGGATGTCACCATGTACTGCCGCTCGCAAGACAGCGCGCAACTGCGGCCGAAACAGATCTAGATTTCGCAATGACAGTCGAATGCTGCGTAAACCCAGAAATGGATTGTGTTCATGTTCGGCCAGCGGCCGATGGCCCATTTTGTCGGCACCCAGATCGAGTGTTCGGATAACGACCGGACGCCCATTCATCTCGCGAACGACTTGGCTATACGCTTGGTAGTGATCTTCTTCACTGGGTTCTTCGGCGCTGGAGAGGTACAAGAACTCGGTTCGATACAACCCGATTCCATCGGCTCCTCGCTCAAGTGCGGTCGCGGTCTCGTGGGGAAACTCGATATTGGCACTCAGTCGGACGCGAACACCGTCGATCGTTTCGGCCGGCAAATCTCGCAGTTCGGCAAGACGCGCGGTCAAGGACCGTCGTCGCTCGAGTCGCTCTTGGTAACTGTCAAGTGTCGCTTGATCGGGATCGATAATGATCCGGCCTCGATCACCATCGACGATCACTCTGGCTGCGGCGCCGATCGAATCCAAGAAAGGACCGATGCCAACGACAGCGGGTAATTCCAACCCTTTGGCGACGATCGCAGTGTGACCGCCGGGACCACCGGTTTCGGTGCAAAATCCCCGCACGTAACGACGGTCCAAGTTGGCCGTTTCGCTGGGAGTCAGGACATGCGACAGCACAATGACCGGTTCGGTCAAATCCGACAGCGGTTGCTTGGTGACAGCTCCTAATTGCAGCAGCAATTGTTTTTCGATATCCAAAACGTCTTCGGCTCGATCGGCCAAGAGCGGGTTGGACAAGCGACGCAGGGCCCCGGCATAGTTGTGCAGAACGCGGCTGACCGCGTAGGGGGCCGACTGATATTCATCCTTGATGCGACGTCGCAATTCGCTGTGCAAGCGAGGGTCGTGCAGCATTTGCAACTGGGCGGCAAATATGTCGCCGGTCTCTTCGCCAGCGACCGCGCTGGTCTCCAAACGGCTTGTTTCCAGTCGCGCTGACACGGCATCGACTGCGGTCCGGAGGCGCGCGTATTCTTCGACCGCGTCTTCGGCGGCGACTAGACATCGGGGGATGCGATAACCATCAGCATCCAGCACCAGTGCTGGACCGATCGCGACTCCCGGCGATACAGGAATACCTTGCAGTTCGACCATCGGGGGTCGATGGAGCGTGCCTCACCTCTGATCAAAAGCCTGACGCATCAATCATCCACTGATCGTTGGGCGAAAGCGTCTTTCGCGGTCGATCCAGTGTTTGTATTTGGCGTGGTCTTGATGACCGTTTCAGGAAAAGGCGATCCATCGATTCTGTGTGTTGTGTGTTCGGATGTATCAGAAAGGGCGCCTGCGAAAACGTTGGTCGGACGCGAAATCTCATGGGCAGCTACCACGGCGTGGTTAGCGGCCACGTCAGATTACGAATCAAGAATCGACCGCTCGCTTGGCACCTTCTTTCTCGTTTGGATCTTCAAATCCCGCATCGAAAAGACCTTCGATCGCTTGCAAAGCGGATTCTGCGTCACCACCGTCGGCCGAAATCAACAGCTCCGTTCCTTGTTCGGCACCGAGGGTCAACAGTGACAAAATGCTTTTGCAATCGACCAATTCACCGCCTTTGCCAATCATGATCGTCGATTCGAACGTACTGGCTAGACGAACCAGCGAATCCGCTGGCCGCGCATGCAATCCCTGTGGATTGCGGACGGTGACAATTCGAGTTAGCGGGGTGTTACTCATCAACCGGAAGCAAATTGGTTGTCGTCAGCTTCTTGGAGCAATTGTTGTATGTCGTCAGGCGTTTTACTCTGCTTTAAGAATCGGCAGAATGTTTCGTCACGCAGTTGGCGCGAGATATTTTCGAGCGCCCGAAGGTGATCGCCGGGTCGTTCCGGCGGACTGATTAGCAAAAAGAATAGTTGAACGCGTTCGCCATCGAGCGAATCAAAGTCGACGCCCTCTTCGCTGACGCCGACGGTTCCGACCAACTTTTGCACACTGGGGTGCTTGGTATGGGGAACGGCTACACCGCGGCCGATGCCGGTGCTACCGAGTTCTTCGCGTTTCATGATGGCTGCGACGATGTCGTCGTGCTGATCGGCATCGATCTCGCCCGAATCGAGCAAGCTTTGCACCAATTCGCGAATCGCTTCGTCTTTCGTATCCGCCTTCAATTCGGCTTGGATCGACTTGGTGCTGATAAAATCTGCAAATTTCATTGGGATGGAATTCCTCTATCTAAGACCGTAGCAGTCGTGACCATCAGTGCTGTCAATTCAATTTAAATTCTGTTTTCACAACCGGCAGCGTTTCTTGCGACCGGCAACGCCGGATCTGTCTTGCATCGCATCAGGCGTGCTGAAGGATGCTCGGCGACCGAGTTTGGCATGAAGTTCAAATGGAAAGCGGACGATGCGTTGTCTGATCGCGATGCGATCGGCCAAGCAGATTCACTGTGTGGCTACCGACTACATGCCGCCGAAACGATTTACTCTTCGTTCTCGACGACAGGCGTTTCAATGTGTTTGTGGGATGTGGCACGGTGGCCTGTTTTTTTCTCTTTCAAACGCCGAAGCTGCTGTTCGACCTTTGGAATCGCTGTATCCAAAGCGGCGATCACGGTCGATCCGTCGGCTTTGGCGACGCAATCGTCGCTGTGCTCCACGGAGACTTTGATTTCGACCTCGGGCTTGTCCAGATGCTCCAAATCGACGGTCACTTCGATTGCGCTCACTCGATCGTAAAGCCGTCGGAGTTTGACTGCTTTTTGTTCGATTAAATCTTGATCGCCCGGTTGAAGACTACCGTGACGCGCCGAAACGCTTACCTGCATCGTGATATTTCTCCGTCTCTATGTTGATGTGGCGGGAACCGTCATCGTCGAGGGTACTCTGTCGAGATTTCTCAGTGGAGGTTTCTCAAAAGGAGGACCCGCGTCTCTGCTCTGCCGCGTCGCTTCTGGATAAATAGGACTCCCGAAGAACAAACAGCATAAGCGACAAACGGCAATGAGAATAGCGATCCTTTCCCGCTAAATTACGGGGAAAATTCACTGCTTGGGATCCCACCGCCAGACAGACTGTGCCAATCGAGCTGACCTTGGAGGCCAATGACGGGTCACTTGGCGGACGTTGTCCCGGATGTATCGGACCGGCCCCGTGACAAATGGACCGAGAAGTTGCTATTCTACGGGGATTCCCGGTTTCTGTGTGACCCCAATGTCATGCCGATAAAACCTGGTTTCTGTCGCGATTGCCCGCGATGGTTTGCATCTGGACATCCGTTTCAACGCCACCAACCCCCGCTCATTGCATGGCCCGAAAGGTCGTTAATCGTAAGGAAAAAGCTGCCGAAGCTGAGGCAGCCGAACTGCTGTTGTCGGCCAAGAAAAAGAAATCTGGCAAACGCAAAAGCAAGACCGCCGAAAATGTGCGGCTGAGACTTTATTGGGGCGTTTTCAGCCAGAATCTTAAACGGGTTGCCGTTTATGAGTTCGATCAGCAAAAAGAGGCGGAAAAGCGAGCCAAAGAACTGAGCAAGAACGGCAAGAGCCCGCACTTTGTTCAGAAAGTCAAGGAAGAAATCAAATCGGCGGAGTAGTGGCTTGATCGGTTTGCAACGCTGCATCGCCATAGGACTGCTCGCCGCAGCGGCGCTGACGCCCCCGTCGGCGGCCCAGCTTTTGGCAGATCCTCCCGCCGCGGAGCAGAACTCCAAAGAAACGCTCCGCTCGCTGTACCATTCCCGCAGCTTTGAATCTAAATCCGGTGGCTCGCTGCCGTACCGGATTCTCACACCAGCCACGATCGAACCCAATAAGAAGTACCCGCTCGTGCTGTTTTTGCACGGTGCTGGCGAACGGGGCGTGGACAACGTTCGCCAACTGGTCCACGGCGCACACGAGTTTGCCAGAGCGGATCGACGCGAGCAATTCCCGGCATTCGTCGTCTTCCCGCAATGCCCACCAGAAAGTCGCTGGGTCCAATCGGATTGGGATTTAAAAAGCGGCCGCGGTCAATTCCCCAGCGATCCGTCGGATCCAATGCGACTGACTCTTGAATTGGTCGATGAATTATCGGTGCAGCAACCCATCGACGACGCTCGGCGGTATGTCACCGGACTGTCGATGGGTGGTCAGGGAACTTGGTACGCTGCGGCTCAGCAACCGCATCGTTTTGCCGCCATGCTGGAAGTCTGCGGCGGAGGCGATCCGGATTGGGCCAAACGATACAGCGGCATCCCTATCTGGGCCTTTCACGGACAGGCCGATACGGTCGTGCCGGTATCTCGCGGTCGCGAAATGATCGCGGCGCTCGCCCAGGTCGGACACGCACCTGAAATTCGCTACGTCGAGTATCCAGGGGTGGGCCACGACGCTTGGACACGCACCTATTCGCGGGACGACGTATTTCAATGGCTGTTCGCAAAACGCCAACCGTAAACGAATTACCCGTGTCCCCGCGGCGCATCGAGGCCGAATGGGAATCGCAAGACGCAATCTGGTTGGCCTGGCCTCACAATCGTGACACCTGGCCGGGCCGCTTTGAACCGATCCAACCGTTCTATGCCGCCTGGGTTCGCTTGATCGCCGAGAACACGCCGGTGCGAATCTTGGCCGCAGGCGATGTCGCGCGGGCAGCCGAAAAAGAACTCGGCCCATTACCGGCCAACGTGGAATTAGTTCCGATCCCAACGAACGACTGTTGGATCCGTGATTTCGGCCCCACATACGTTCGCAACCAAGCGACGGGCAAAATCGAAGCAATCGATTGGCGGTACAACGCATGGGGTGGAAAATATCCGCCTTGGCAAGCGGACGATGCGGCTGCCGCACAGATCGCCAATTACCTTGGGATCCCTTGTCACCGCCGAGATCTTACGCTCGAAGGCGGTGCGATCGAGGCCGATGGGACGGGACGACTGCTGACATTTCGGTCGTGCGTGCAGACCGATACACGAAACGCCAATTGGTCCAACGAAAAGATCGTGCAAGAGTTGTATCGATCTCTGGGTGTCGTCGAAATCGTTTGGCTCGACGGAGGCGGACTGTTGGGTGATGACACCGATGGCCACATTGATCAACTCGCTCGGTTTGTCGATCCGTACAATGTCGTTGTCGCAGTTTGTGATGACCTGGGAGATTCCAACGCCGCAGGCTTGATTGCTAACTTTCGCCAATTGAAACTCTGGGGTCAGCAGACTCAGCCCACCGTCGACGTGCATCGACTACCGATTCCGCCAGCCCGCTACATTGACGAAAAACGAGTCCCCGAAAGCTACTGCAATTTTCTGCGGATTGGACCATCACGAATGCTCGTGCCCACCTTCGGCAGCCCGGACTCCGATGATCGGGCACTTGGAATTTTGCGAAATCTGTGTCCGGCCTGCGATGTCGTCGGTGTCGACTGCCAAGATTTAGTCTGGGGACTCGGAGCACTCCACTGCGCCAGTTCGAATCAACCCAGCGCCAGTCAATCCTGCTCCAATCAACCGTAGGCCAGGACCTGTCCTGGCAACATCCCGCCAGAACACCTCCCCCGGGCCGACAAAAAATCTTTCACCGCGTTGGATGTCGATCAGGCGCGTGATGATCGCAAAACAGTTGCCGTCGTCAACATTCCCCGCAGGCGCCAACCTTCCCAGTGTGCGACGTTGTTTGCTAGCGGATCGTCGATATGGAATGTCGATTTAGTCCCCGATACCGTGCAGAAACGCGACTTGAGCGAAACTGCTCTTGATTCGGAATATTTTTTGTTCCTAGTGTCCGGCGATTAGACGTTTGCCAGCCAAGAGGCGTTTGCGCCACTGGTCCGACAAGGAAATTGGAATGTTGTTGTCGACGCAATTGAAATCAACCGTCCGCGCGGTCACGACCGTTGCGATGGTCTTTGCATCGATGTTCGTGATTGGTTGCAGTCAGAACCCCTACCTGGCAACGCCCGGCACGAATGTCGCGTGGCAGGCCAAAGGTCCCAATTATGGTCCAGGCACTTCACCGCCAGGCGTCAATCCAGCTATCAACCCTTCGATCGCTTCGAATGATGCACGCATTGCCGAACTGAATCGACGCGTGCAATTGCTGGACGACAACAATCGCCAATTACACACACAACTGGCACAGAGCGAACAACAAAGTCACGTTTATCGTGATGAATTGGAACTCGTTCGCAAGCAACTTTCGGACACCACCAACCGGCTTGAATCCACCAGTTTGGCTGCTCGCGGCGCGCAATCGCGTATCCAAGATGCCGAATCTCGCGTCCGCGGTATGCAGGCGTCCAGCCAAATGCGCGGTGGTGCGACCATTTCGGCCAATACAAATCTGCGACAACTCGCCGACCGTTTGAATTTAAAGGGTGTGCCGGTTCGTCAAGACGGCGATGTGATTCGTATTGCGATTCCTGCCGACCAGTTATTCCAACCTGGAACCGCTCAGTTACATCAGCAATCGACGCTGACACTCGATCCGATTGTCGCGCAGCTCCGGAGCGTCTTTCCTCGTCAACGCATCGGCATCGAAGGCTACACCGATAATTCGCAACTTTACGGCGGCCAAGTCGCAACCAGTCACCAACTTGCTTCCGCGCAAGCGGCGGCCGTGTTGGACATGATGACACGCCGCGGCGGGATGCCTCTGAACCAACTCTTTACCGTCGCGCAGGGTTCCAACAACCCCATCCAGTCCAACGAGACAGCGTCGGGACGAGCGGCCAATCGCCGAATCGAATTGGTTGTCTATCCCGAGACCTTCTAGTCACGTCTCGCTGCGGGCCGCTGATCGCTGCGGGGCCGCTGATCGCGACGGGGCCGCTGATCGCTACGGGGACGCTGAGTCCGATGCCCGGTCCGTGGACGATCCAATGCCTGACCAGCAAATTCCTGCCCAGCAAATTGCTGCTTAGCAAATGGCTGCCCAGCGGTGTTTGGACCGCTGGCACACAGAATCGTCCCTTTGTGGTTTCAACGGCAGCCGGAACACTTATGATGGGGCCGGCGTAGATTTCCGTTCTACCAGCGATCGTCTATTTATGTTCCGTCCCATCGTTGTTCCGTGCCATCGTTTTGACATCAGCCATTCGTATGTTTCGATATTTCGTCGCTGCCACTCTGCTCGCTATCAGCCTGACCACTTCCGCTCAGCGCGTATCAGCAGATGACGGACCTGATAACGACAACGCGACCGAGCGTCAGGCCGGGCCCGATCAGGTGTCCGATCGGCCGCAGTCACCTGCTGGTGGCGATGAAGCGGCACCGGCGAACGAATTCAAGCTGAATAAAGACGTCGAAGCGGCGCTGCTGCCACTGTTTCGATCGATCGCCAGCGCAGATGTTTCTCGCGCGACCGTTGAGCTTTCCGCCGAGACATTAAAAAACGGCGCCGTCGTGGATCGTCAAAAATCCAGTTACCAAATCGCATCGATCCATCCAGACCAATTCACGGTCTACCTGAAACAACCCGAGCAGCGGACCCGCGTTTACTGCAATGGCAAAGACTTTGTCGTGGCGATGGCGCCGGATGCTTTCTTTCGATTGCCCGAGCCGATGGATTTGTTCAATGCGGTGTTCGACATGCCCGTGCCGATGGGCCCGTATCCCGAAGTCGTGTTTGCACTGACATTTGCCGGAGCCGATCCGGCGCTGACGATGTTGGGTGGTATGGAGTCGGTCGAAATCGTTGATCGGGGAAAATTTCGCGGTAAGGTCCCCGCGATTCATATCAAGGGTGTCCAGGACGACGGAGTGGTCTGGGACTTTTGGATCACGCAGGGCAAGCAGCCTAAGCCGCTACGACTACTGGTTGATTTGACCGAAATGCTGCGTGATAACGCGCAAATGCAAATGCAGCCGGGCGTCACCTACGAATTAAGGTTCGATTTTTTGACTTGGCGAATGTCAGGTGCCGTCGACAAAAAACTGTTCCAGTACAACCCGCCGGCAGATGCGGTCGAATATGAATCATTGGATGATTACTACAAAAAGATCGCGGACGTCACCAGTCAGCATCCCTTGTTGGGTAAACCTGCGCCGCCGCTGTCAGCGAGCCTTTTAAACGGTCGCAAAGTCACGCCAAAGGTCTTAGAGGGCAAGACGGTCGTCGTCGATTTCTGGGCCACGTGGTGTACGCCGTGTGCCGAAGCGATGCCGGTGATGAAAAAAGTTTGCGACGCGTATGCCGACAAAGACGTCGTTTTGTTGTCGGTCAATATCGGCGAAGAAAAGGAAAAGGTTGCCGAGTTTGTCAAAAAGCAGGGATGGAAATTAAATGTGCTGCTGGATCAAGAAATGAAGCTAGCCAAAGCCTACACAGCCGATGTGATTCCACTGCGAATGGTGATCAGCAAAACAGGTGTCGTCGAGTCGATTCACTTTGGTTATCCCGGGGCCGACGCACTCGAACAACGGCTCAACGATGAACTGGAAGTGCTGACGGCGGGCGGCAAAATCGCAACGTCCGACCCGGCGAAAAAACCTGCCGAGAAGCCCAAAAAATAGGTCGCCCCGGCCGCTGGCTTGATGGTCGCTAGATCAGACAAACGGGTCTGCAATCACCCCTCAGTTCGCTTAGGAAACATGAATTCTGTTTCCTTTTTTCTTGCGCCGCCGCCGCCCGATCGTCGGCGCCAAACCGCGCAGCCGGATCGCCACTTTATTCGCGAAAACGCGTTCTTGGCTGTCCCACTGCGGCGATGACCAAACGTGTCCGCCCGCTTGTCAATGATGTGTCTCGTTACAGACGAAGGGCCGAACATCGACCGCCCATCGTGGGTCTGTCTTTCATCGGCCAAGCCAACCATGACAAGGGAGTGGGGCGTGACACAGTTATCTTGCCAATCCAACGATACGAAAACGGATCGAGAATTTGATCCCGGCCGCTTAGCCCAACTCGGACCGGGGACGTCTGGCACGCTGCGTGCCCTATTGGCTGGATGTGACGTCCAGCCGCGCGATTATCAGCGCAGGATCATCGAATCGGCGGTCAAAATGTTTGCCGGCATCGAGCCCGGGCGTGATGGTCAACCTCTGCACAAGGCCAACAGCGTCCTGATCGAAAGTCCAACCGGCAGCGGAAAGACAGTGATGGGTCTGGCAACCGCCACGCTGCTCCAGCGGGCCACTGGCGCTCGCATCGGCTGGGTCGCGATGCGTCGCAACCTGCTCGCCCAAGCCGCCGCCGAAAACCGTGCCCGCGGGTTCAATGTCCGCATGCAGATGATCAGCATGTTCGAAAAAAACCCTCCCGATGTCGATTTGTTGATCGTCGACGAAGCCCAGCATGATGCGGCCACCAGCATGGCCAACTTGCACAGCTGCATCCGTCCAACCTGGACACTCGGTCTGTCCGCCACTCCCTATCGCACCGATCGAATCAAGCTCTGCTTTGATCAAGTGATTCGCGATGCTGGAATCGCTGCTTTGATTTCCGATGGCTATTTGAGTGCCTACCACCATTACACGATCCCCGAGCACACGCCGCAGCGGATCGCGAATTTGCTGCTGTCCGATCCACAGCGATGGGGAAAATCGCTGGTGTTTTTTCATCGCCGCAACGAGTGCGATTTGCTGTATTTGCTGCTACGCCAAGCCGGTGTGTCGTGTGAAGTCGTGACGGCGTCGAGTAACCGGGAACGCCAAATCGACGACTTTGCCGCAGGCCGCGTGCAGGTGTTGATCAATATGGCAATTTTGACCGAAGGCTTCGATTGGCCCGAACTTCAAACCGTGTTCTGCCGTCCCAGCGGCAAGGGTTGCACGATCCAAATGGCCGGCCGCGTCTTGCGTACCTGCCACCACGTCCCGGTCAAACAGATCGTGCAATGTCAA
>JABDKS010000081.1 GCA_013002105.1 Pirellulaceae bacterium
GGACCCACGTCAACGCTTTCGAACGACGCACAGGCAAAAGACTACAAGGACGATTCAGATTCGCCGACAGCGCCCGATCCGACAGCGCCCGAGGGGACGCCGTGACCAACGACACCTGCATCGTCGCAGTGGATGTGGGCAACTCGGCCGTCAAATTGTGCGTTCAGCGCGGTGATGGCAGCCCGGTGTTGGGACGCGATGCTGTCGACACCGATGATTCGTTGATTGATCATGCGATCGCTATCGACGCGGCGGATTGGCAACGTGATGCGATGCGCTGGGTCAGTCAACGTGTCGGTTGCCGAACAGCCCATTGGCGAATCGCAAGTGTGCATCGACGGGCGGCCGACGAGTTGGAGCGGGCAATTCAAGAGTCAATTCCGCGAGACTCCGACGCCTTTACGGTCAGTCGCGTGACGCGGGATGATGTTCCGATGAAAGCGTGCGTGTCACAACCGGATCGTTTGGGCATTGATCGACTATTGGGCGCTTATGCTGCCGTGCAGCGATACGGTTCGCCGATCGTCGTCGTCGATGCCGGATCGGCTGTGACGATCGATTGGGTCGATAGCAGTCAACAGTTTTGCGGCGGGGCGATTCTGCCCGGACTTCGACTACAGACCGAGGTGCTGGCATCGGGAACCGACGCGTTGCCGGAGATCGATTGGCATGACGTGATTGCCGGTCGCGGTCCTGCCACCAATACCTCCGATGCGATTCGATTGGGGGTTCTGACAGGGGTCGCCGCCGCGATCGATCGACTGGCCGGGCAGTATGCAGAAATGTCGTCATCACCACAAAAACAGGCTCAGATGGTCGTCACGGGGGGCGATTCTCCCGCCATATCGCCTTATTTGCGGCACCTCCACAAAATCGTCCCCAATCTCGTTTGCCGTGGCTTGCTCGATTTGCCAAGATCGTCCAACTAGTTGTCTCGTCAGGGTCACAACTACAATACGATGAAGATGCACACGGTTTGCGCCTCGATAGCAACATTTTCGAGCCCGTTGGGTAGTGCCTTTGCTGAGTCGACCAGGTACATGTGGCAATGCGATTCGTTCTGCAACGGGACGATTGAAATGATTTGCTCGCATGAATCTGCAAATGGCCACCCCGCCACGAATGTTGCTGGCAGTCGATCCCATTCGTTCCGTTCGATGGCTGGCCCATGATCGTCGCCATATTGATGCTCCCCCACTGACATCCCACCCCACCGCATTCGTCCATGACCGCCACGAAGCTCTCCGATTTGCTGCCGATACCCGATGGCGTGGAAGATCCGCATGCTTACCAGGTCTTTGGGCTCGAAGGTGGCGAACAAGATGCCGGTAAGATCAAGTCTGCTGTCCAGCAGGTCTACGCCCAACTGAAGTCTGCCAAGAGCGAAGCCGACCCGAAGGTTTGGAAGAAGGCTGCCAAGATTGCCGAGCGTTCCAAAGCATTGTTAGCAGACCCGGCGCAACGAGCCGAACTCGATGCCCGATTCGGCGTGGTCGCGACCGCTTCGTCCCCCACCACCGCCGCCGGCATCGCACCGGCCGGCGTGCCGCCGACAGGAATGCCCCCCACGGGTGCGCCACCGGCCGGGATGCCGCCGGGTGCCGCCGCACCGGCACCTGCCGATCCGCTGGCTGGAATGTTGCCAAACGTCAATCCGCTTGCGGCACCTGCCCCGTCCACGGTACCGGCACAACCAACGGCACCGCCAATGACGCCCTCGCCACCTGGCACGGCACCCGCAATGCCGCCCAGTCAGGCGATACCCAGTCAAGCGGCCCCCTACCAAATGCCTCCCGGTCACGCCGGTGTTCAGCAATACGGTCAACCCCTCACGGCGCAAAATGCACCTGCACCGCCAGCACCCGCTCAGGCAAGTTCGCGTCCGACCGCCGCGCCGGTCTTCAAAGTAAAGAAATCGAAAAAGCGGCGTCGTTCAAGTTTGGGTAAGACATTGTTCATCTTTGCCGCCTGTTTTCTGGGAATTGCGATCGCCGGTTTGGCGGCATTCAAAGCGTTTGGGCCAGGTGTCGCGGTCACCAAGGACGGCGTGTTAATCGGAAAGTTACCGCCAAAGGAGAAAAAGCCCACCACATCGGCACCACGAAAAGAACGATATCCCAAACCCAAGCGAAACGTTGATCCTGTGATGGGGTCGATGTCCGGAGGTGTCGATCCGCCGGCCAAGTTGTCGAGTACTGGCATACCGGTCAACGAGTTCTCACCGCCGCAAAGTGACAACGCTTCAGCCGCTGACAATGCCAGTGACAACACGGGAATGCAGGAACCGCCATCGATGGACCCAGCGTCGATGGATCCAACGTCGACGGACTCGGGAATGCTCCCGGACCTGACGGGGGACATGACGACGGGGGACATGACGACGGAGGACGCAGTCCCCGATGTCAATGCCGCGGACATGGCAGATTCATCGCCGAGTGATCCGGCGATGACGCCGTCCCCATCGACGCCGGTCCCTGAAGTCAATCCCGACGGCGCGCTGCCGGTGTCGCCCGGCACCGAAACGGGGCCGGTGAAATTGACCGACCAACAGATTGCTGCCAACGATGCGGCGATCAAGCAAGTCAAAGAGTTGATCGCCGGAGCGAAGTGGATCGAGATGAAACCGGCTGCCGAAAAATTGACGGAGATGATGTTGTCCGACGAACAACGTGTCGAAGCCGATGCGTTGTATAACCTGGCCGACCTGGCAATGTTTTATCGCGGCGCGGTGCAACGGGGACTTGGCACACTCAAAGCGACTCAGGATTTCGAGGTAGCCGAGGGCTTCCGCGTCCTCGTGGTCGAAGTCAGTCATAGTTCTCTGACGGTTCGTTATAACGCTCGCAACAAGACCTATTCGTTGGACGAAATTCCCTTTCGGTTGGCCGAGAAAATATCGACCTTCGCCCTCGATCCTGGCAAACCCGATTCAATTGCCGCCAAATCCTGCTACCAAGCCATTTCGCCGTTGTCCAACGACGAGCATCGCAAGGAAGCGATCAATTGGTTGGAACTGGTCAACGATGATTTGGAAGATGTCGATACCAAGGCAGTTGGTGAAATGATCCAGTCTATTTTCTAGTGCGATGCAATTTGTGGTAATGTTGGATCGATGACATCACTGCAAAACAGTCTTGATACGCTCGGCCAACTGATCTCCTATGCGTCGGTCAGTTCGACCAGCAATGCCGCGGTCTCTCAGTTTGTCCGCGAGTGTCTCCAGTCGCTCGGATTCGCCGTCCAACGGTCACAATACTTGGATGCCGATGGGGTAGAAAAAATCAACTTGGTCGCGCGGCGCGATTCGACCAACAAACAATCCGATCAAGGCGGATTGGCATATTTTTGCCATACCGACGTCGTCCCAGCCAAAGGTTGGACGGGCCCGGGAGGCGATCCTTTCACGGCGGTTATCCAGAACGATCGGATGTACGGTCGCGGTGCCTGTGACATGAAAGGTTCACTCGCGGCGATGCTCAGCGCTGTGGCGAGAGTCGATCCCGCCGATCAAACGGCTCCGCTTTGGATTGTCTGCACCGCGGATGAAGAAGTCGGTTTTGAAGGTGCCAAATATTTGGTCCAGCACTCCACTGCTTACCGCGAGATTGTTGCGGCCCAACCGCTGGGCATCATCGGCGAGCCAACGTCGTTGGGGGTCGTGCACGCTCACAAAGGAATCAAAGGATTTGAAATCATCAGTCGTGGCCGGGCCGCCCACAGTAGTTTGGCCGACGGAGTTAATGCGAACGAAGCACTTGTGCCAATGCTGCAAACGGTGTTGGAGTTGGGCGAGAAAACGAAGTCAGATCCGCGCTATCACGACCACCGATTTGATCCGCCGACACTGTCGTGGAATTTTGGTGTGCGTGATTCCAACTCCGCGATCAACATTACGTCACCTCGGAGCAGTGTTTGGGTTACGTTACGTTCGATGCCGGAAATTGACGGGGAAGACTTGTTCGCGGCCGCGAAAGCAAAAGCGGAATCGCTCGGATTGGAATTTGTGCGACACGAAGGGGGATGTCCCGTTTGGGTAAATCCGAATGCGGATGCGGTGCAAGCAATGTGCGAATTGGCTGGTCGCGCTGCCACAACTGTGTGCTACGGGACCGACGGGGGTGAATTTACCGAGTTGAAACAGATGGTCGTTTGCGGCCCCGGCGACATCGCACAAGCCCATACGACCGACGAATACCTGGCGATCGAACAACTGCAAAACGGGATCGACCTGTACCGTCGAGCCATCAGGCGGTGGTGTTGCTGAGCCAGACTCTCGCTCAATAGAAAATGGGTGCCAAAAATCGCCGCAATTGTGCCCGAAAATACCGCACGAGAGTGATCTGGTGGCAATATTGAGAACGATTCGCAATAAGGCATTGCACTTGGGGAGTTCGTGCAGCAGAATGCGGAGGTCATCCGCCCCTGTCCAACACTGATTGCTTTTCATTTTGAGCGATTCCACACGCCGAGCCGAATCAGCTGCCTCTGGGTCGACACCGTCGGCAGCAGGGTCACCGAGCGCAGCAGGATCGTCAGGGGCGGCGGAGTCGCCGAGCGCAGCAGGATCGTCGAGCGAAGTTCCGCCCGAAGCCGATGGACCCAATCTGCCCAAGATCATCAAGTTCGACGAATTGGCACGCTGTGGTGACGAGGTCTGGATCGAGCACGAACGTCAAATCTATCGGTTGCGTCGCACGCGGCAGGGCAAGTTGATTTTGACGAAGTGATCGCGGGATACTTCGAGAGTGTGGTAACGGACGGAAGTTCGTTTTGCGACGTAGCAGAGTGGATTGGGTAACGGACTGAAGTCCGTTTTACGATGAGGTTGGGTGGATTGGGTAACGGACTGAAGTCCGTTTTACCTGGTGGCGGCTGGGACCATGGATTTTGCGGGCCGCCAGTCGACGACGTGAACTTCGACTTTTCGATAGCCACGGAATTCGTTGATCACCGGTCGGTAGACAATTTCGATCGGGCCATCGCAGGCGTTCAAATCATCGCACCAGTCGCCTGCCCCAAAAGCGACGCCGCGAATGACTTTTCTGCCTTGCCGCAGATTCACCGTCAGATGACGGTCGCCGCTGCCCATTTTTCTCGCTGGCTCGTCCAATTCGACGTTGCTACAAAACAACATCGGACGCGGATTGCTTTGTCCAAACGGTGCCAGCATCTCCATTTGTTTGACGACGGCTAGATTGATCTGACCCAACGGGGCTTCCGCATCGATCGTCAATTCAGGCACCAAATCTTGATCAGCACATTGCTGCGCAACCGATTCGCAAAACGCAGAGCGAAAGGATTCAATCGATCGTTCGTCAATCGTGATTCCCGCAGCCGCTTTGTGGCCACCGAATCGCACCAATTGATCACGGCACTGATCGATTGCCGCATACAGATCGATGTTCGTGCCGCCGACGCGTCCCGAACCGACCGCCTGCCCGTTGCCGGTCGAGTCGAGCGAAATCACGATGACCGGCTTGGCGTACTTTTCACTTAACCGACCCGCCACAACACCGATCACGCCCTGGTGCCAACCGACACCGGCCAACACAAGTGCCGGATCACCTTCGGGGTCAAAGTCATTTTTCGCTTGTTTCTGCGCGGCCAAGTGAACACTGCGCTGCAAGGTATCCCGGTTGGAATTCAACTGGTCGATGTATTGTGCCAACGATTCGGCTCGTTCGCCCGGTCCGGTGGTCAACAATTCGACGGCCAATTGCGCTTGTCCCAGTCGACCGGCCGCGTTGAGCCTCGGACCCAAATTGAAACCGATGCTTTCGGTGTTCAGGGTCGACTGTTCATTCAGCTTGGTAACTTTCATCAATTCCACGAGCCCAGGCAGCGGCTCGGCTTGCAGCGTTCGCAGACCGTGGGTCACCAAGATTCGGTTTTCGTCCAGCAAGGGGACGACGTCCGCGACCGTCCCGATCGCTGCCAGAGCAAGCGATTGCATCAGGTATCGCCGCATGGGCTCGGTGACTTTTTTGGATCCGCTCACTTCTTGACAGAGTGACCAAGCCAATTTGAACGCCACGCCGGCTCCGCAAAGTCCCGTAAACGGGTAAGCCTTTCCTGGCAGTTGCGGATGAACAATCGCGTCGGCGTCTGGCAATTCGTCCAACATTGTGTGGTGATCGGTGATGATCAATTGGATGCCCAGTTCCTTGCACAATCTGGCACACTCGATGCTCGTGATCCCGCAGTCGACCGAAACAATCAGCTTTTTACCTCGCTCGGCCAACTTGCGAATCGAGTCGGCGTTGAGCCCGTAACCGTCTTCTAAGCGGTTGGGGACGTGATAGCTGACGTCCGCACCCAGCAGTCGCAGTCCGTTGACCAAGATCGCTGTGCCGGTCATGCCGTCGCAGTCATAGTCACCATAAATGACGATGGGCGTTTGGTCGTTGATGGCGGCCACAAGGATAGCGGTCGCAGCCGGGACGCCCGGTAAATCCTGCGGATCGCGGAGTCCGGTGAGTTTGGTTTCCAGAAACGAGGCAGCGTCAGCGGCCGAGTAGACGCCACGGCTGACCATCAATTGGGCGACCACCGCGGGCAGCCCTGCGTCTCGCATCAACTGTTCGACGCGAGGTGCATCGTGTGGCACAATCCGCCAGATTCTCTGCATCCCTGCCTCTCCGTTTTCTTTGTCGGATAAGTGTTGTCCGATCCTGTTGCGAACGCCGCGGTGCCAGCTAAGCACCTCAAGTCGAGCTTGGAGTCAAAAAAATACGCCAGGACAAATCCTGGCGTTATTCAACGTAACCGACTGGGTCATTGCCAACCAACCGGGCGAACCCCAGCGTCAGTGACAGCAGACCGTGAGCTTACTTTTTCTTTTCGACGTGCCACGTGTGTTTGCGAAGACGAGGGCTGTACTTCTTCAAGCGAAGCTTTTCGCCACCGGGTTTTCGCTTGAGCGTGTAATTGATGTCGCCTGCTTCTTCGCAGACCAAAAACACGGTATCAGCCTTTTTCTTGCTACGGCCAGCCATCAGGAATCTCGTCGTTAAATTGTTTCATTTGTTGGGTTTTGGGCCCCGGATTATGACAGGCGTTCGGTCGTTTGGGCAAGTCCCGTTTCCAGGCTTTTCCGACACGTTGGCCGGTCAAACCGCGTTCTTTGACACGAAACAGCCCTCCGCGACGACTTCCCGCCAGGCTGGGATGACCGACAAGTTGCCACAATCAGCCCTCCATCACCGCGTCCTTGATCGCCTGAACCACCCCCCGTCGACTCAATGCATTGGCGGTGACGGCATCGACATCCAGCCCCAGGGATTCGGCCAGCTTGAGTGCCAGGTCGACATCGCGAATACCGTGATATTGATTGACCTGCTGATCGGCCACGTAGATCCTTTGTCGATCGGTCTGATAACCCGACTCAAACGCGTCCGATAATTCTGCGACCCAAACATCCGGCACCGAGCGGAGTCGGCAGTGGTCGACACTCCAGATTTCGTCGCCGGTGCACTCGGTCAGAAGTGCCAAGGCACGATGGCGGGGGATTTTCACGCGGCGAGCCCTTTACGTCAGCAGTTGGTCGATCTTGGCGGCCACGATGAAGTCGTTTTCGCTTAAGCCGCCGATGGCATGGGTCGTCAAATCGATCCGGACATTTCGGTAACCGGTCAAATGTAAGTCGGGATGGTGGCCTTCGGATTCGGCCACCTCTGCGATTTCGTTGAGTAGTTTCATCGCTTCGACGAAGTGCTTCAGGCCGACCTTTCGACTTATCATTTTGGCGTCTTCGCCAAGCGTCCATTGGGGAGTTGCCTCCAAAAACGTCTCGGCGGCGGATCGCTCGAGCATCGGCACACCTCCTTCGCAGGGGACGCATTTCGCTTTGCAAAGGGCTTCGGGGGTTGGCTCAGACATGGCGTTTACTCGGGCTTTGTGTCATCGCGGCAAGGTTCGTGGTTGTTCGATGTGTTGGGCGTCGTCCGACATCGGCCGTCAATCACGTCGGGTGTCAGTGGACGAATTGGGACATCAACTTGTTTGGAGATCCTAGCGACTGCGTCTTTATTGACCCCTGGGTTTCCATCGACCTCTGCGTTTTCATCGACATCCGACAGTCATTCAGCCGTCATTCAGGCACACGACAGAATTGGGTCATGCGGGCGAATTGGCCGCTGGTTCTCTAAAATACCGCTCGACGGTGGTTGCGTCGAACTTGGTAGTCGATGGGCCTTGGGGCGACTGATTGGTGACGCTTCTCTGGGCATCGACCGGCCCGACGGATCTCTCGAGGCCGGATGGCGTGCCAAAACCGACAAAAAATAGGCCCAATGGAGTGATTGGCGTTGACGATTGGCGGTCGATTCGCCACATTCGCACGCTTCGCCAACCAATCAGGTCGGCGAACCAAGTGGGAGATATTGCCGCTGGCAGCGTTCGTAACGCCAGGACAGGTGATTTCGCCGAACCACCCGACAAACGAAAGTCGTGACCATATGGGTAAAAAATCAAAGCGCTATCGCGCGTCGCTCGAAAAACAGCCAAAGGATGCTCTTCCTTTAGAAGAGGCTGTCGCGACTCTGAAAAAATACGATCAGACCAAGTTTGATCAAACGGTCGAAATCCACATGCGTTTGGGTGTCGATCCCAATCAGGCCGATCAGATCATTCGCGGCAGTCTTGTGCTGCCCAATGGCATCGGCAAAACACAAAAAGTCGTGGTGTTCGCCAAGGGCGACGCAGCGGCGGCGGCCGAAGAAGCTGGAGCTGATGAAGTAGGTCAGGATGATCTGGCCAAGAAAATCAAAGATGGCTGGACGGACTTTGATGTCTGTATCGCCGCTCCGGACATGATGGGATTGGTCGGACCCTTGGGTCGCGTCCTCGGTCCTCGTGGCCTGATGCCCAGTCCCCGAGCTGGCACGGTCACCCCGGATGTTGCCAAAGTGGTCGCTGAGTACAAAGCCGGTAAGGTCGAATTCCGTAACGACAAAGGTGGCAACGTCCATGCCATGGTCGGCAAAATGAGTTTCGACGCACCCAAATTGGTCGAAAACATCAATGCGTTTGTGACGCACATTGATGGTTTGAAACCACAAACGATCAAAGGCACCTATGTCAAAGGTGTTGCGATCTGTGGAACGATGAGCCCTAGTGTGAGGGTTGCGTGTTAATCCGAGATCGAGCCACTGCCCCGATCAACGATCCCAATCGCAAAAAAAGTGAACCAATCCGATGAGTAAATACGTCAAAGAACTCGTGACCCGCGACATCCAGCGGCGACTAGATGGTGTGGAAGACGCCGTGCTGGTCCACTGCACTGGAATGGACGCGAATACCACGGCTGAATTGCGTGGCGAATTGGCCGAGAAAGACATCAACATGTTTGTTGTCAAAAACTCGCTCGCCCGTCGCGCAACAGAAGGAACCAGTTTGGCACCCGCTTTCGAAGGTGCCTCGGGTCCCGTAGCCGTTTGCTACGGTGCCAGCGATTTTGTGTCGCTGGTGAAAGAAGTTGTCCGACTGGATAAGGACAAAGAAAAATACGAAGCGTTCGTCGCCAATCGTGGTGTGAT
This sequence comes from Pirellulaceae bacterium, assembly GCA_013002105.1. The sequence goes on from JABDKS010000081.1 coordinate 9,537, forward strand.
GGACGGTGAAGCACTCGATAGCGATGGTCTGCAAGCGGTCAGTAAATGGCCCACCCGCGAAGAGCAACTTTCGTTGCTGGTCGGTCAGATCCTTGGACCGGGAGCCACACTGTCGGCCGCGATGCTCGGACCGGGCAAGACGCTCAATAGCCAACTGAAATCAAAAGGCGAAGAGTAGTCGCCGATTACATCCGATCACTTAACCAAATCACCCAACCGTTTTCGAGGTATTTACTATGTCCGATGAAGCAACCGCAGTCGCAGAATTCAGCGCCGAAGCAAAAGAAATGGGCGATAAGATCGCCGAAATGACCCTCAAGCAAGCCAAAGAGCTGAGCGATTACCTGAAGGATGTCCATGGCATCGAACCCGCCGCTGGCGGCGGAGCAGTCATGATGGCAGCCGGTGGTGGTGGTGGCGAAGCGGCCGCTGAAGAGCAAACCGAATTCGACGTCGTCCTGACCGGATTTGGCGACAAGAAGCTGAACGTCGTCAAGGTTGTCAAAAACCTGACCGGCGCGTCGCTGATGGAAGCCAAAAAGTTGGTCGAAGGGGTTCCCGCGACCCTGAAAGAAGCTGTCTCCAAGGAAGAAGCCGACAAGGTCAAGGCCGAGATCGAAGAAGCAGGTGGTAGCGTCGAACTGAAGTAGTTCGTCCCCCACTCGCCGCTTAGCACGAAGATCCAAAAAACCCCCGCCCGACCGTTTTGTCGCGTGGGGGTTTCTTCGTGCGCAAAAGATTGGACGCAGAACGTACGCCAAGGCAGGACTTAGGACGTAGGCCAGGACCTGTCCTGGCACGCAAGCTACGCCGCGTCAATATTGCGAATTCGTTTGGCCGCAATGGGGCCGGTTCCTAAGAGCCACTCCTGCACGGTTGGCCGGTGGGAACAGGCCCTGCAACTACACCTACACCTACGACGCGTCGCTGAGGCGAATGCCCAAGTGATCGCCGACGGCGACCGCTTTGCCCGATGCGATTGGTTTTCCACCCGCCTCCAGGCTCAGCGACTCGCTGCAACGTTTGTCAAAGCGGAGGACTTGGCCGGGAGACAGACCGAGAACCTTGGACAATGTCACCGTTTTGCGAACCACCGTGACACTCAATGGTGTCTCGATGGAGAGGATGTTCTGCGCGTGGACCGACTCGGTCGGCAGGTTTGTCGATTTGCCTGAATTCACATCACATTCCATCTGGTGGCGTCCAGCGATGCGGAGATCGCCAGGTAGGGTTCGTTGGAAGGGCAGAATCGTGCCCCGCATCATCCTTATCGGCCAGACTGACCCGCAAAGATTGCCCAGAGTCGCCACTAAGACCTCCGATTCGCCCGATTCACTGCGCTTTTTCGCTGCACTCCCCCCGATAGAGGGTGCAGATTAACGGGGCGCGTAGATACATTGGGCGGCGTCGCGTCGAGGTGTTTCGAGCTATTGAGACGTCCTGGCCGGCCCGAGTAGGAAATCACTGATCTTTGAAATAGAAAGCTGCGAGATGTGCTTACTGGCTGTTCAGTATCGATTGGTTCCAGAAAGTCCAATTTTGGTCGCCGCCAACCGGGAGGAGTATTTTGATCGCTCGAGCTTGTCGCCGTCGATTCAATCCGGCAAACCCCGTGTCTTGTGCGGGATCGATCAGAAAGCCGGTGGGACCTGGTTAGGGGTCAATCAGAACGGCCTTTTCGTCGGTCTGTGCAATCGAGCGACCAGCATGCCCC
>JABDKS010000210.1 GCA_013002105.1 Pirellulaceae bacterium
ATACGCGACTCGCGGTGCGTACTTGGGATCAGGATAGTCTTCCATCACTTCACGCAACACTCGCCGGCCCGACTCCAAGTCGCGTGTCTGCTCGTCGCTACGTTCGAGCAACTTGTGACTTTTGAATAGCTCGAAGTAGCTCTCCGCGATACGAAACTTAGTCTCTACCGCCAAGGTTTCGTCGTTGAAAGTCTTGGTAAATGCGGTCAGCAGACCATCGGTGCCTACCACGACCGGAATCTGCTGAGTCACCGCGAGCGTCTCCAATTGGCTGGCGGCGGTTGTATCGTTATAAGTCGCGGTGATCACATCGCCAAAATAGCACTGGATCTCAGGCTTGCTGGGATCAAAATCTCCCGGCGTGGGTGACTGAGAAGCAGTCAATGCGAACGAGCCGGTAAACATCCCACTGTGCGCCTGCGTCTCATGCAACATGACCGTTTCTTGTTCGCCCAGCGCGGTGCTGATCTGCAACGAAATCGAGTCGCGATCGTCTGAAGTGTCCTGATCGGGGTCGATACAAGCGAAATAGATCTTTTCGCCGACGTGCAGCGAGTCCACTGGCTGCCGGTAGTCGCGATCGGCAATCATCAACGTTCCGTCCGTCACTAGTCGCGCTGACGCTGTCAGCTTTTCTTCTTTACCTTGGACACGACGCTTGTCCAAGTAAGCCGCTGTGATGGTATCTTTGCCGGTCACGTTGAGGACTCGCGCCGACATGCTGGCATCCGTCTCTTCGGTGTCGTTCTTGTCGATCGACTGTACCGTTCCAATCAGATTGCGCGGCATGTGAACCAGTTTTGGCACGATTTGCGGGCTATTTCGCCCACCAAGTTGCAACATCACTTGCCCCACGAATCGACCCTCCTCCAGCGCAAAATGGTCCCGTATTTCGCGGCGGCTTCGTCGCCCGCGGCGATCGGTAAACGCACTCGAGATATCACATTGAACAATCACGGCCGATCCGTCGGTGGTTACCAATGCGACCTTCACTGTGCTGCCGCTTGTCTTTGCGCGATCCGGATCGATCACCTCGATCGTCAGCGGAGCGTCCAAAGCCACCAAAGCATCCTGACCGTCCGCGACCGGTGTCGCGCGAATCTCGCGTGGTCGCAAATCACCCTCCGCTCGAGGTACGCTTCGTGACTCGAGAATCCTGATGATGGCGTTGGTTGGCTCGATGACGTGAACAATCGATTCCCGCGGCACGGCGTGTCCGGGAAAGGTATTCTGCTTGTCGTAATACCGCAGAAACACTCGGGCCCCCGGTTTCACCATCAACTTACCTTCCTCGGACACAGCAGATGTATCGATCTCCTTGGTAAAAATTCCCGAGTAGGGTTCCGTCTCCGTTGCAATCAACTTCATTGCCTCGCCATCATTGACCAGAACTTCCAGCTCGATCTCGTCGCGCTCGTTAGTCGTGTCTTCGTCATAGTCGCGAATCTCGACGACGATTCGCTCGTTGGGGTCAATTCGTTTCAGTTCCAAACGTTCTTCGTTGACCTGCCCGCTATCGGATCGCGTGAACTCATAAATGATCGGCATCACCAACGCGTTGTTGTAGGTTGCCGTCATGCGGCTGGTTAGGAGTTGACTGCTGCCGGTTCCGTTTTGCGTGAACTCGTCGGTGTAAGTCGCCGTGACCGTGTCGCCCGCCGCGATTTCTAGTGATTCGTTGTTCGCCAGGGACAACACATCCTGCTTGGTTGGGATGTGAGTCTCCGACTCCAAGTCGCCACCAATTTCGATGTGATTCACCGCAACGCTCTCGCCCAAATACTGATTGAACACCACGCGAGCATATCGCAGTTCGGTTGCAGGAAAACGGAAGTCCCATTTGGTTTCTCCCACCACCACAGCATCCCTCGTTGCCAGCCGTATCGAGCCGCCCCGCAAATCCATCAAACCATCGTTGGTGATTTCTGTGGGTCGCAGCGTCAGCGTCTGTTTACCAGGATTTTTGATCAGAATCGTCGCGATGCGTGAATCCCGAAAACGATTCCAATTGAGCGTGTCGGGGACGTTCGCGGGAAACGACTGACCGTCAATCTCAATGGCCAAACGACTGCCGGCACCGGGATGCGAACAATCAAGCCACACTTCGTAAGCGCCCGCTGCGGGAACGTCCAATTCCCAACTGACGGTGTCGTCCACATCATGCCAATGACTTACCAACGGCTGGCGTTCGGCAATACGGGAACCGAATTCCGCTGTCTTTTTATTCAGCTTTGCGTCGACAATTTGCAACGCTATCGACTGAACGTCCTGGGTTGGATCCTTGGCCAGTGCCGCGGGAGCCTTGGACAGATCAAAATCACCTTGCGAAAACGGGCCAATTGATACACGATCCGAGTTCATGTCCGCGCGTGCAATCAGGGCTTCGGCGATTTGGTTTCCGCGAACGACTGCCGAGAAGATCGTCAGATCGTGCGTCCCTTGTTCGAGCCAGAGATCGACACTTTGATTTCCGCGTTTCACATCGCGCTCCAGCACGCCGTCGATCGCGATGGCCGTGACATAACCCTTGGCAAGTATTCGAATCGCACCGGTACGATGCTGAACCAATTTTCCCGACCAGAGCACACCGATCGGCCCGCTGTCGTCTTGGCCATCTTCATTGGACGCCGGTGTTGCGACTGTCTGCTCACGGGACAAGTCCCAAACCAATTCGTCCACTTCGTCGGTCTGATCGGGGTTGCGATTCATTCCCAAATCAACGACCTGTGACCACTTAGTGAACTGATACGATTTGCCTTTAAAGACGCGGCGTGTCATTCGACCAAACTCTGGTGCGGCGGGCGTTGCTGCTGCGACGTCCGGATGGCTGGCCAATCGAAACCAAAACTCACCATCGTTGCTGCCCTGCAATTCGGCGTGCACCGGCGAATTATTTTCGGCGTCGGGGGTCGAAAGTGTGACGCGTGATACCTCCTTGAGATCTTTCATGTCGACCGTCAACGTCTTGGGCGTCGCCCCATCCGGCTCGGCAAGCCAATAAGAATTCGGATCTAAATCAATTGCCATCAACGGGCTATGATCAATCGCGGTATCGCTTGCCAACGCTCCGGCAGGCAACTCGGCCGTCTTTGCAGTCCCCTCGAAAACGCCACTGTGAGGCTCGGTTTCCGTCAACATCACCTGGACGCTATCACCGCTGTCGGCCACCAATTTCACGGGCACTTCATCCCGTTGATTCGTCAGGTCACGATCGGGATCGATCGTGCGGAAATAAATCGGATTGCCAGGTTTGATCTGATTCTCAGGTCGATTCTGCGAAACCCGCTGGTCGATTCCTTCTGCCTCTTCCCTCGCTTCGCGGGCTACCCGTTCGCTAAACGTTTCTTCCTCCTTGTCGACGACCTTGCTGCTGGAGGCCTCGAATTTGGCATTCGCCGCAATCGTGATTTCAACATCCGACAGGGGCACCTTCTTGAATTCGGACTTGAACTGCTCGGGATAATCACACTCGATCGTGTCACCCCCAACGACCTGCAAAATGTTGTCATTGGGCTGCGCGTCGCCCAAACGGGTGTCGACATCGGCGCGAAAAAGTCCGCGGCCGGCACCGGTGCTGGTCAGCATGACCTTTTCGGTATCGCCACTCGGCTTGCTGGTCACGATCACAGGAATCTTGTTGTGGCCGCGGCTGATCCCAAGATCGCTGTCGTGTACCACAATCGAAAGTGGCAAACCAGGACGGTGCAATCGAGTGCTCTTTCGTCCCAATCGCCCAACCGTTCGCA
>JABDKS010000227.1 GCA_013002105.1 Pirellulaceae bacterium
CTTTGACATCGTGGCTCCGATTTGCTTGCTGATTGTGTGCGCGTTGATACGCGGTTCGCGTCCGTTTCTGCCGGAGATCTTGCTGCTGGAACAATGTCCCCTCCGCGATTCCGACCCGAGGGTGATCACGGCCAAGCGGCGTGCCAAGTCGCTTCATTCACCGATGAACAGCGAATTGAGTGGTCGATTTCTTTCTGTGTCGTTCATTCTGTTTTGGATGTTTGCCAGCACGCTGTACACAATGGTCTGGGTCCGTGGGATCGCAACCGGCTACTGGGATTGGGGGCTGGTGATGCTGCTAGGATTGTTTCCCGCAGCAATGTGGGTCGTCGCCGGTATCAGCGTCCTGATTCGGTTGTTGAACTATCTGGACACCCGAATTCGACTCGAAGGATGGGAGGTGGAATTGTCCGTGCGAGCCGAAGCGATGCGCCAGTTTGGCGAAGAAGCGGGATTGTCGGGTCCGCGCCGTGATCCCCCCAAGCCGGCGACGACGCCAGACTCCCAGGAAACAGTGGCCGCGATGGCAGCCGCGGCATCAGTTGGCCAGCCTGCGACAGCGACAGCCGACGCTACAGCGATGGGAGACGCCCCATGATCATGCGAACCATTCTGCTTGCCTTTGCGTTTGGATTGTCCTGCGTCTGTCTGACTGAGAATGCCGCCGTCGCGCAAGATTCAATGTCCGTCGACGAACCAGCCGCGGGTGCCTTGGGTTCGACACCGTGGTATGACGCGGAAAGTCGCACCCTGATTCCGATGACGGTCAAAGAACAAAAAGACGATTCGATCCATCGCGACAGCCGGTGGCTACCCAAACCAAAGAAGGTCCAAAAGTCCAGTTCAGACACCAACACTGCGACAACAACGGCGACCGGAACAGGTACCACAGGCGGCACGGGATTGTTTGGTACCGAATTGACGTTCGGCAACCTGTTTGGATGGATGCTGTTGGCATTGTTGGTCGTCGGAACGGCCGGACTGTTGGTGTACGCGTTTACAAAAGCCGAGATCGACCTGAGTGACAAGAAAGATGCTTTGTCCGGCGACCACACGAAGTCGCCCGACGAGCAAATGATTGAACGAATGAAGCATTTGCCGGCGGAACTCCGGCGTACCGACGTGAACTTGCGTACCGAAGCACATCGATTGATGGAAGCGGGACACTATGACCAAGCGATCATCTTGTTGTTTGGACATCAGTTATTGATGCTCGATCGCGCGGGCTTGTTACGACTGACCCGCGGCAAGACGAACGGTCGATACGTTCGCGAATCACGCACCAATTTGCGCGAAGCCGGTGATCGATTGCGTTTGAGTGCGACCGCATTCGAACGCTCCTATTTTGGTCGACACCAGTTGTCGGCAGACGAATTCCAGAAACTCTGGGAAAACAATTTGGCGCTGGAGCAGAGTATCCAAAGTCGACAGGGGGCCGCTGCGTGAATGGGCTAACATGCATGATCGCACGACAAACATGGCTGACCCTGGTGGTGACCGCGCTGATGATCGCGTCAGGGTGCAATCGTTTCGAGAACAAATACGGTGTCTCCAGCGGCGTGGTGGGACGAACAAGCGTGAATGGGTTTGGTGCTTTGCGTGATACGTTCGAAACGAGCGGTTTTCAGACTCGTGACGTCCACCGGTTCAACACGCGTGTCCAAAGTTCGCGAGTGATCGTCTGGACGCCGCAAGTCCCTGGCTCGGTCGGACCCAAGGTGACGCGATGGATCGAAAAATGGCTGCGTGGCGGTCGTCGCACGCTCGTTTACATCGTGCCCGACAGCGGCAGCGAAGCGGAATACTGGATCGAAGCCGGCAAGATCGCGCCGCCGAGTCAGCGACTGGAGTACCGACGACGAGCGGCACAAAAGTTAAACGAGCGGATGCAATGGACCATCAATCGTCGCGCCGTACCCACAAACGGTTGGTTCGTCTTAAAACCTCATTCGGAGATCTCGGATAAAACCAAAATTTCCAGTTCGACCTGGGACCTGACATCAACGCCCAATGATGTGCCCGACGACGTGCCCGATGACTCGAAGGAACAGTTGCTAACCGAATACACGATCGAGCCTTACGAGAAACCCGATCCCACGGCACCGAAAACCGCGGCGACGAAACCTGCTGCGGCGCCAGCGATCGGTCCGACCGGCGCGACCGGTCCCGCCGCACCCTTTACCATGCCCGGCGATCGTTACGTGTCCCGGACAGGCGTCACGTTTCGTCCACTGGTAAAAACAGAATCCGGTGCCCCGATTGTCGCTGAAATTACGTCCAAGCAATGGACGACATCCCGCATCATCGTTGTTGCCAGCGGATCGCTACTCACCAATTATGCCTTCACACGAGAACTGAATCGTGAACTCGCGAACGAAGTGGTTTTGGCAAGCAAGGCGGGTGATTCGTTTGGACCTCCCGTGGATCGCAATTCTCCTGTCGCCGGGTTTTTGCTCAGTTCATGGATGCCAATTCCGGTCAGCGAACGTGCACCGGGCGTCCCGCGCGCGTCCGGAATGGAGTTGATGACGGTTTGGCCGATGAGCATGGTCACCATACACGCCGCACTGCTGGGGCTTGTCGTATGCGTGATGTTGTTCCCGGTGTTCGGGCGTGCACGAAGCGTGGATCGTGGAACCACCAGTCACTTTGGTGACCACCTGGATGCCGTCGCGACCTTAATGAGCAGTGCGCGCGGCGAAGATTACGCGCGAAATCGAATCAGCGAATACATGCGCCGTATGAAGGGCGAAACCAGTGGAACTTGGGTTTTGCCGGAGAAACCCCGAGCACCCCAACTCAAGAACATCCAAGAGGGAAAATTGGGCGCCAAACCGGTCGTGCCCACGAATGATCAAGCGGCGTCTACTATCAACGAAACCGCTGGCCAATCGACCGCCGTCGGGGGTTCTGAATCACAGGCGGAACCCGATATTTCCGGAGAATCGATCGCGACGGTCGTCGGCGACGCGTCGGATATTCCAGTCGAACCGTCGACAAACGACGATGCGGGGGACGATGCGGGGTCGCCACCAGAGAACGACGAGCGTAAGTTTTAGCGGCAGCGATCGAATGTCTGTCGTGGTTTTTTTGATAACGAGGTAATCAGTTGAGTAGCGTGACGCCGAATCCCCCCACGCCACCACCGGCGGAAAATCAAAACCTGTCGGAAAAATTCGCGCCGATTCAAAAAATGTACGAATCGATCTCGGACGAGGTTGGCAAGCTGTTCGTCGGCCAGGATGAATTGGTCCTGGGAACGCTGACCGCACTCTTTTCCGGCGGGCACGTTTTGATCGAATCGGTTCCCGGTTTGGGCAAGACATTGTTCGTGCGCACGCTCGGACAGATCCTCGGCTGTCAATTCGGACGGATTCAATTTACCGCCGACTTGATGCCGTCGGACATCACTGGCGCGCCCGTCTTTGACATGAAAGAAAGCGAATTTCGTTTTCGCCCGGGTCCGATTTTCACGCAATTACTGTTGGCCGATGAGATTAATCGGTCACCCGCCAAAACGCACGCAGCACTGCTGGAAATCATGCAGGAGTACCGCGTCACCGTCGATGGAACCAGCCACAAAGTCCCCAAGCCGTTTCTGGTATTAGCAACACAAAACCCACTCGAAAGCGAAGGAACGTACAACCTGCCCGAAGCGCAGTTGGATCGGTTCATGTTCAAATTGAAGGTCGACTACCCGTCGGCTGAACAGGAAGCCGAGATTCTGAAAATGCATAGCCTGCAGATCGACTTGAACAAACGACTTCAGGAAGAGGTGAACGCATTGACCGATCCCGAGGCCGTCCAGAACGCAATCGCCTTGTGCGGAACTGTCCGGGTCGAAGAAAACTTGGTCGACTACATCAACAAAATGGTGCGAGCGTCGCGTTCGTGGCCCGCTTTCCACATCGGCGCTTCGCCACGAGCAGGAATCGCGTTGATGCAAGCCGCGCGTACGCTCGCGGCGTTCAACGGTCGCGACTATGCCATTCCAGATGACGTGGTCGAGATTGCGATTCCGGCCCTGCGGCACCGTGTCCAAATGACGGCCGAAGCCGAAATCGAAGGCCGGACGACCGACGAGGAGCTCTTGTCGATGATTCGTGGCATCGAAGTCCCCCGCGACTGATCCCGTCCCGATTTGAAGTGACCAATCGTAGGCCAGGACCTGTCCTGGCAGATCGTAGGCCAGGACCTGTCCGGCAAATCGTAGGCCAGGACCTGTCCTGGCAAAGCTGCGCTAGATCGTAGGCCAGGACCTGTCCTGGCAAAGCTGCGGCAGATCGTAGGCCAGGACCTGTCCTGGCAAAGCTGCGGCAGATCGTAGGCCAGGACCTGTCCTGGCAAAGCTGCGGCAGATCGTAGGCCAGGACCTGTCC
>JABDKS010000244.1 GCA_013002105.1 Pirellulaceae bacterium
GTACGCCGTTTAAGAATGCGGAGTATTGCGTGACGGGAACACGAATCACCCAGGTTCCGGATTGATTGTCGTTGTAGCGTCGTTGCGTATCGTTGCTGGCAATAAAACCACCGTGGGTGGCGACCAGTGCGGGCATGTCCGATTCGAACGTCCGGTAGTTTTCGACCACCAGGCCGATCGTGGTGTTGTAAATGATTTTGCGATTCAAGGCCGCAAGACTGGCCTGCACCGATGCGGAATTCTCTGGTTGACTGCCGGTGGCAGCGACGAATCGAGTTGCGATGTCATCCGCGGGAATATCACCGGGAGCGGAATGGTCCATCTCGGTTTCAGCATACGTCGCCGCATCCTCTGGATAGGCATTGATTGATGCCGCCGAGTGTTCTTGGTAGCCCTGCCCACCGCAACCGGCCAAAACGACTAAAGCGGCGGCGATGACAGCGATTTTTGGATCAAACATGGATCTCTCCCGCGGGATGTCATTTCCAACGCAGCCGCGAAATCAACGGTGCGCCATGAGCCCCTGCGAAAGAAAGACGATCCCGACTGGCGGGCGGATTCAGGAAACTGGAGATTGCGTAAAAAAAATCCGTGCGTGATTGGGCAGCCAAGCCTGCACGTCGGTATCCACCTGAGAATCCAGAATGCAGTCACCGGTGGGCGCGGACAGCGAGTCCGGATACGCGATCGTCTCGGCTTCCACTGCCGAATCATTGTGGGGTGACAGACGGACCACGACTGTGCCCGTGGCTTGCGGAGATGCGTATTGCAGTACGTAGAATCCCCGATTCGTGTCGGTTGTGACCTGCAAATTGGCGTCACGCAACAAGCCACTTTGCCGCCATTGTTTTCGCAACTCGATCAGCCGGCCGTACCATTGCCGCATTGCGAGGTCACCATCCTCTGCACGACCGATTTTGGATCGCTGGAATGCTGCTGGATCGGTTGGCAGCACTCCGCCGGACCAGTCGTGTTGCGGATACTCACGTTTGCGGCCCTGGACCACTGCCTGTCGCAACGCTTCATCACCAAAGTCGACAAAAAACTGGAATGGATGCTCGCAACAAAATTCTTCTCCCATGAACAGCATTGGGATCGCCGGCGAAAGCAACAGCTTGGCGATCGCGGCTCGCTGCGCCGGTTTGGACGTTACTTGGTGCAACCGTTTGCCAAGAGGATGATTGCCGATGAAATCGTGGTGCTGGATCGAATAGACAAGCGACCGTGTATCGACGCGATGTTCGCGGGGGCGACGTGCGCGTTCTCCGGCAAAGGAACCTTCGTAAACGTATCCGATCTCCAACGTCTGTTTCAGATCTTGCTGTTCATAGATCCGATGACAAAGTTGTTCGCCCGGTCGCAAGACGGCAAACAGGCTGTGCAAAAAGTCGTCACACCATTCTGCATCGAATCCAACACCTCCCTCGTCAATCGGTCGCACCATCGCCTCGTCGTAGACATTCGATTCGGCGATCAACATCGCCGTTCGTCCGGATTGCGCAGACCAGGCTTTGGTCGCGCGACTGATATCGACGGCGACGTGGGGGTCGCTGTCATCACGCATGCAGTGAATCGCATCGACGCGGAGCCCGTCGATGTGATACTCATCAAACCACATCAACGCGTTGGCAATCACAAATCGACGGAGCTGGGCCCCATAAACCGGGTCGTCAAAATTCGGACCGGCACCCCAAACGGTCTGATGTCGATCCGAAAGGTAAGGTCCAAATTCTGCCAGATAGTTACCTTCGGGACCCAGGTGGTTGTAAACGACATCCAAAATCACGGACAAGCCGCGAGAGTGTGCTGCGTTGACTAACCGCCGCAGATCATCCGGCGTTCCATAACTGGCCAGCGGTGCAAACCAATTCACGCCGTCGTATCCCCAGTTCCAACGCCCAGCTGACGCGGCAAGAGGCATCCATTCAATCGCGGTGATGCCCAGTTCAACGAGTTCGTCTAATCGATCGATCGCCGCTGCAAATGTACCCGGCTGAGTGAGTGCACCGATGTGGGATTCATAAACGATCAGATCGTCGCGATCGACGCCTCGCCAATGGTCGTCGGTCCACTCAAAATCACGTGCGACGACAGAACTGGGTCCATGAACACCCTCACCTTGAAATCGTGATGCGGGATCGGGACGTGGCGGGCCACCATCGACACGATAAAAGTAACGATCTCCCGCTGCACATTGATCGACGATCGCAACGTGGAAACCGCCGGGGGTCTTATCCATTATCACCTTGCGATCGTGATCGACCAAATCCACCACGACTTGATCGTGTGTCGGAGCCCAGACACAAAATCGCACTCGCCGGCCTTCCTGCGGGATGGCGCCCAGCCAATGATGGAGTTGGATTTGGGGGACGGATTCAGGATTCATTTTCTGACGTAACGCAAGATGTCCGATTGATCTGACTAGAATTCCGGTACAACTGAACCGACTGATTTGTTCCAAGCAATCCCCAGAGAAATCGAATGCTGCGTTTTTCGTTATGGATCACCATGATGACTCTGACGACCTGGATCCAAGTTGCTCGAAGTCAGTCGGCCCACTCGCCTTCGCAGATTCGGATCGCTACGTACAACGCGTCTCTGTATGGAAAGCAAGCAGGCGAGATACATGAACGGTTGCGAGACGGGACCGACGTTCACGCTATCAACGTCGCCCGCGTCGTGCAAACGGTGCGTCCGGACGTATTATTGATTAATGAAATCGATTACGACGATGATGGCCGAACGGCCAGCGTGCTGAACGAACAATACTTTGGTCGATCGCAGGCGGATTTGCAGGCGATCGAATATCCGCATGTTTACGCCGTTCCAAGTAACACCGGTGTCGATTCGCGACTGGACTTGAATCAGAACACGGTCGTGGGCGAACCGAACGATGCCTGGGGATTCGGCGTCTATCCGGGACAGTATTCGATGGCGATCTACAGTCGCTTTCCCATTGACGCTGACGGCATTCGGACGTTTCAAAAGTTTCTTTGGAAAGACCTGCCAGGCGCAATGCGGCCGGTCGATCCGACGACGAATCAACCGTATCACTCCGACGCGATCTGGGATCGATTGCGGTTGTCTAGCAAGAATCACGTCGACGTGCCGATCCGAATCGGAACTTTTACGTTGCATGTTTTGGCCAGTCATCCGACGCCGCCTGTGTTCGACGGACCGGAAGATCGAAACGGATGTCGCAATCACGACGAGATCCAATTTTGGTCGGAGTATTTGCAAGGCGAATCGGCGACTGCATTGGTGGACGACCAGGGGCGCGCGGGTGGATTAAACGCCGGTCAATCGTTTGTCATTATGGGGGATCTGAATGCTGATTCGTTCGACGGTGATGGGAAACGCGGCGCGATCAATCGTTTGATTGCCCATCCACGCGTGCAAGACCCGGAGCCAAAAAGCGAGGGAGCGGTGGAAGCATCCCGGGGCCAAAACGCATCCGCCAAGCAAAAGGGGGATCCGGCTCTGGATACCGCCAATTTCGGCGGCAACATGCGCGTCGATTACGTATTGCCCTGTCGCACGCTGACAGTGAAACAGTCAGGAGTTGTCTGGCCGCGACGAGACGCAAAAAATTTCGACATGATCAGCACGAGCGACCATCGAATGGTTTGGGTCGATGTGATGCTGCCCGAGTCGGGTGACGCGGCGCACGACTAGGACAATGTGTCAGTCTCTGTCGCCTACTTTTTCTCGCCTGGTGGTTGAATCCATTGGAGCATCGCGTCGCCAAACGACTGACCGATCTGAAAGAAGGTGTCGGCACGACCGTAGTAGTGATAGCCGCCGTCGAAATGATCGCCCTCTTTGACAACATGGATTGCGGTGGGCGCGAAGGCAACGTTGTCTTGGAATTCGCTTTGTTGGGCAACGTCGGATTGAATTTTGCGAAAGCGAAAATGCTTTGCAGCGTAGCGACGCTCCGGCTCTGCACCCTGTTGGCCAAGTTCGCCAATCACAAAGGGTAGTTTTGGCGCGTCGAGGTCTTGGCGGACGTCACGAATCAAATTGGCAAGATTGACGCCGTATTCGTCCATCTTCTTTGCATCGATGATGTCGTTGAATCCTTGAAAGAATACGAATCCGGACAATTCGTAACTACCATCACTGCCGGGAACGTAATCATCGATGTTCGCCAGCGTTTCTTTGACGATTCGAATGGTGTCCCGGTAGGCTTCCCCATAAACCTCCGCGGGGACGGGCTCGAGCTCTTTGTTTTTCTTGTTTCGCTGAGTGTAGTCTCCTTTGCCGCTGCTGGGTGGACGGAACCGCATTGCCAAAGCGCGGCCACCCCAAGCACACTTGATGATCAAAACCGGATCATCGATGGCGTCGCCGATCACATGTCCAAATTGCAGTTCGGGCCCAAATCGATTTGTCGGTGTCGCAAAACCCACCGTCAGCTTGCCGTGTCCCCGATCATCGTTGTAGCGAATGAAGACATCGTCTCGTTTTGTCCAGTTCTCTCGGTCGCGCAAGTGTTGGTAAGTCGCGGCGGTCTTCGGGTCGGACAGTAGTTGCTCTAAATGCTTGATCGAACCTTTGCCCTCCATGTTCGATTGTCCGGCCAAAACGAACACGCGAACTTTGGCTGGCGCGGAGCTGGAGGCTAACAAGACAATCAAAACTGCGCAAAAAATTCTTGTGTGCATGGTGATAAGCTGTCTGGCAGGGGAACAACGATGCACGAGTCGTGCTAGTCGATTTAGGCGTCCGCATCGCAGGCGTCCAATAGACAGTACAATGACGACGCAGCGACGCTGGCAAATATCATAGGGTGTGGTGCATCTGTTCGCTTTATCTGTGCGTGATGTGCACCACCGCAGCGAGTCTTTCTTGACCATCGACCGATTTTAGTACCGATTTCATGCCGCGACGCGTCCTTTTTATGATCAGTTCGATGCGCGGCGGCGGCAGCGAGCAGCAGACGTTGTTGCTACTGAAACATCTGGATCGGGCCAGGTTCCAGCCGCATCTTTATCTGACCGACAAAGTGGGCCAGTTGCTCGGCCAAGTTCCCGAGGATGTCACCATTCATTCGTTTTCGGATCGTAACCGAAAGGCTGGCATTTATTTTCCGGGCCGGATTTTGCGACAACAGATTGCGCATCTGCGCGACGTGATTACACGCGAGAAAATTGAAGCGATTTACGATCGGACGTTTCACATGACGATGATCGCGGGTCCAGCGACAGCGGATTCAGGTATCCCGCGTGTGTCGACGATCGTCAGTCCACCGGATCGCGCGCTGCCATTGGTCGAATCCCGCTTTGTCTGGCTAAAACGTCGACGCCTGGCGCACGCGTATCAGCAATCTCGCACCGTGGTCGCTGTTAGCCGGCAAGCTGCCCGATCGGCTCAAACCTATTATTCGCTCCGCCCTGATAGCGTCAGCGTGATCATGAACCCGGTTGATGAACGGGCGATTCACGAGGCAGCCAGTCGAGATCGGCCCGAGCGCGATGATCGCGTCACATTGGTTTGTGTTGCGCGAATGACTAGCGAAAAAGGCCACGCCGACTTGATCGACGCGTTGGCATTGACCGAAAAACATTGGGACAGCGACGCGCCGGTACTGAACGTGTGGTTGATCGGTGACGGACCACTTCGGCAGTCACTACAATCGCGCTGTCGTCAGACAATCCATCGGCATGACGTGCAGTTTTTAGGCGCGAGTACAAATCCAGCACCCGCGATCGCCAGTGCCGACGCGCTAATTTTGCCGTCGCAGTTCGAGGGAATGCCCAACGTCGTGCTCGAAGCGATGGCATTGGGCACGCCGGTGATCGCAACGCGAGCTGGCGGGACGGTCGAACTGCAACGCGACGAGCCGACCATGTTGCTTGCCGATGCCTGTGATCCCGAGTCGCTTGCCGACGCGATCCTGAAATTTGTAGACCAACGAGATCTGGCCAGGCATTACGCTGAAACGGCGACGCGGATGATCCAGACGCATCACGCGGTGGGTCCGACGATCGAAAAGATCCAGCGCCTCCTGGAATGACCTGATTGCGATTCGCATTTGGTCACTCCACTGGAGCAAGTAATCGATTCCAACGCAGTATTTGATTTTAACCATGCCGCTTCATCCACAGAGCAAAACTTTCCTTGACGCAATCGCCGAGGCCAACGCGCCGGCATGGTTCGAGATGGAATTGTCGGATGCACGGCGTGTTTTTGATACGATGCCGTTTTTTGGGCAGCCACCTGCTGTCGCGGATATCTCGGATTACCCAATCGCCGGTGTTCCGGTTCGACTTTACAGACCCGAGCTGAACAAAAAACACGATGTGATCGTCTACTTTCATGGCGGTGGTTGGGTCTTAGGCAGTGTCGATAGTCACGATGTCGTCTGTCGACGTTTGGCCCTCGCGGCCGGGGCTGCCGTGGTGAGCGTCGACTATCGCCGTCCTCCAGAAGATCCTTTTCCGGCCGCGATCGAAGATTGCTTTACAGTTTGCGACGTGTTGGCGATGGATCATGAATCGTTTGGTTTGTCCGGCCGAATGATGGTCGCCGGCGACAGCGCCGGTGGAAATTTGTCGGTCGCGGTATCGTTGATGGCACGTGATCGCGGAGGACCCAGCCTGGCGGGGCAAATGTTGATCTATCCTGTGATCGATAGCGCGATGTCCGGCGAAAGTTACCAAACCTACGGCGATGGGTTCGGACTGACGCGCGAAACGATGGCGTGGTTTTGGAACAACTACGCTGGTGATCCAACATCCGCATCCCGGTCTCACCCTCGCGCATCGCCGGCTCATGAAAAGGACTTGAGCGGATTGCCCGACACGCACGTATTAACCGCCGAGTTTGATGTGTTGCGATCCGAGGCAGAGTTGTTCGCCGATCGTTTA
>JABDKS010000260.1 GCA_013002105.1 Pirellulaceae bacterium
ACGTGGCAGCAGGCGTGCGATGCCATGCGCAGCGGGGATGCCGAAGCGGTTCGTCAAATTGGCGGCCAGTTTGCGATTTGTCAGCAGGTCGGCAAAACAATCCGCATGGCCCGCTCAATCGGACGTCCAATGCGATACTTTCTCGCGAAACGCGCCGAAGGCCCGGCGTTGATCATCGCCGAACGGATTGACGAGATTCGCCAACAGTTGGAACGGGAGGGCTTGGCCGATCAATTTCACCCCTCGTATACGCGAATGGTGCCGGCCCACCATGTTTTGGAATTGCAGTTGGTCGGGTGTCCCGATCCCAACCCAACGTTGACGCGATACTTTGCACCTGCTCGGAACCGACTGCCGGCGGACATCGATGAAATCGGCAAGCAGTACATTGGCCGTTTGGCTGAAGTCTGTGACCAATGGCTCCAAACGCTCGGCGACGACGAGCCGATTGGAGTGATGTTCTCCGGCGGAATCGACAGCGGTAGCGTGGTCGTGGTTTTGGATTATCTGCTGCGTCGCCGCGGACAGTCATCGTCGCGTCTGAAAGCGTTTACGTTGGCAATCGATTCCGAGACGAGCGACAGTCGTCAGGCCGCAAAGTTTTTGCAATCGGTCAACTTGGAAATGTTGTTGGAAGTCGTCCAGGTTCCGGCCCAATCGGTGCGTTGGCAAGAGGCGGTGGGCGTGATCGAAGATTACAAGCCGCTGGATGTCCAATCCGCCACGATGGGGCTGTCACTGCTTCGCGAGGTCCGCCGGCGCTACCCGGATTGGAAGTACATGGTCGACGGAGATGGCGGCGACGAAAATTTGAAGGATTATCCGATTGAGGAGAATCCGGAGCTAACCGTGCGCAGTGTATTGGGTAACCGAATGCTCTATCAGGAAGGCTGGGGAGTCGATGCAGTCAAACATTCCTTGGTTTTTAGCGGCGGACAGAGCCGCGGGCACGTGCGCACCAGCGCCCCTGCAACCGCCTTGGGATTCAGTGGGCTGAGTCCTTTTGCGTTGCCCGATGTTATCGAGATTGCCGAAGCGATACCGTTTATCGAATTGACAAACTGGGACCACAAAAAACTGTATGATTTGAAAGGACAAGTTGTGGCCGCCGGTGTTCAAAGTATCACGGGCGTGAAAATGCCGGTGTACGAAAAACAACGCTTTCAACGAGGCGCCGTCAACGCCGAATCGTTTCACGATTTGTTTCCAAAAAATGAACGTGAATACCGCGACGAATTTGCTAGATTATTCGCATGACATTGCCCAGTCCGATGATTCAATGCATTGTCGGGATTCGTATCGAACCGAAAAACGCGAATGAACAGTCCTCACCCATCCAAGGAAAAACCAATCGTCCACCAGGATCGCTGCCCACTGTGCGAAGCCGAAGTCCATGTCGAACCGACGGCGTTATTCGGCGATATGAATTGCCCGAGTTGCGATCAGAAGCTCTGGTACCTCAACGCTGCCGATTCGGCGAGGTTTTTTGAGCATCAGACGTCCGGCGAACTGCAGGATCGGGCTATTTCGTTTATTGCCGAGCGTTTGGAAGTCGATAAAACACAATTGGCTGCCAACCCCAAAATGATCAACGAACTGGAGACCGACTCGTTGGAGGCGCTCGAGATGATCATGGACTTGGAAGAGGAACTCGGGTTCGTTTAGGCTCCACGCCGATGATGGTTCACTGTCCACATTGCCAGAGCGTGATCAACAATGCGTGCGTTGACTGTCCCTGGTGCGGCCGCGGTCGGGTACCCATCACAGTCGCTGCTGGGTCGCGATTTCAATGGAGTCTCTTGCGGCTGATGTTTCTCGTGTCGCTGGCCGGTGTCTGGCTCGGCCTATTGCTCAACGATGGGCCGTGATCCAAAGACCGTCATGATGGCGCTGTCGGCTGAAGCGCGGTAACAATGTGGATTGCCCGATTACACGCTCGCCGTTGTGAACGCGTCGAGCTTGTGCAGGTGAAAATGGTGTTTACCAAGTTTGCCGCCGTAGTTGCCCGCGGAGATTCGGGTCAGCCCCGAGATCGTTTTGGCGGCGGTGATGCCGGCCAGCATTGCTGTTGCGATCGCTTGCTCGCTCAATCCATCGATCACGATCTCGTAGACCGCCTGTTCATTCTCTTGTAATTGTGAATCGGTTTGGCCGATCAGCGTTGGGCACCACTTGTCGTTGGTGCTCGCTTTGAGCGCCGCGTATTTGGATCCGACTTTGGACCCGCTGCGTACGATGCCACCGGGGAACGGCATGATCACGTCATCGACCAAATCAATCGCCATGGCCGCGGCGCGAGCTGCCGACAGTGCCGCGGCTTGTGATGTCCCACACAAAATCAGATTGCCACCACCGATTCCCTTGACGGTCCCAACGACGTCTTCACAAACGAATTCGCCATCCATGACCGGGATTCGCCAAAAACGCCGGTCGTCTAACTTCTTACTGAACTGATATCCGTCGCCAAAAAAACGCAGCTGACCGCCGACCTTGATGCGGTCGTCTTTGGATTGTGATGCGATTCCGGCGTAACACGCGGTCGTGGGACAGGTCAAAACGTTTTGGCCCACGCGTGCCGTCACGGCTGCTTCGAGCGATTTGCGGTTAAACGCAAACGCCAGCACCGCGACCCCGGGACGTCCGTCGGGTGTTTCGTCGTCGCTGATGATGCGTTCGATACCTGCTTCGGCGTCGCAGCCGATCACACTGGACGCATTGCCGCAAAACTCCCGTGCCGCAATCATCGCCAAATCTTCATCGATGGCGGTAACGATCAGTCGGGTTCCGGTCATCGGAAACGCTTCGGCAAAGGTGTCGTCGATCGTCGTCGTCATCTTGTCTGCTCGAATTGGCTGTGTATCAAAGGTCGGCGTGACACGCGTCGAAGTCCATGGCTCGAAGTCTATGGCTCGAAGTCCATGGCGGGCAAGAAATCGTAACGCGCTACAACCTCGGTCGATAGAAGGTGCTCGATCGGGGGTATTGGCTTGCAAATCCACGCGTTAAGACATCGACGTGTAAAGATATCAACAAGTAAACATCTAGACGAGCAAAGATATCGACGTGCAAAGATGCTGCGTCCATCGCCTTTCGGATCGTACGTCGATTGCGGGCGGGGGCCGATTGATAGAAACTGTCGGCATGAGTTACACCATCGTCGGCGTCATCGGACACATCGATCACGGCAAGACCACCTTGGTCGGCACCTTGACCGGGGTGGATACGGACACACACCCTGAAGAAAAGCGCCGCGGTATTACGATCGATCTTGGGTTCGCGGCGTTTCGTCACGGCGACGACGAGTTTGCGTTGATCGATGCACCGGGCCACCAAAAATACATTGGCAATCTATTGGCCGGCGTTTCGGCAATCGATGTGGGGTTATTGGTTGTCGCCTGCGATCAAGGGATTCAAACCCAGACGCTTGAACACGCCGCCATCTTGCACAACCTGGGCGTTTCAAAATTGGTCGTCGCGATTTCGCGGATCGATCTATCGGACAATCAGACGCTTGCGGAGTTGACCGAAGAGTTACAGGTGTTTCTGGCGGATTACGGGTACAACGATCCACCGGCGTTGCCGATTTCGTCTGTGACCGGCGCCGGAATCGACGAGCTGAAACAAACGTTGGCCGCTTTTGCTCGTGACACGCCGCGCGATGACAGCGGTCCGTTCCGGTTGCCGATTGATCGCGTGTTTAGCGTGCCCGGGCGCGGTTGCGTTGTTGCCGGAACGGTTTGGAGTGGGACAGTGGCTATCGGAGACACGCTGCACATTGCCGGTCGTCGCGACGATGTGCGCGTGCGTGAATTGGAGGTGCATGGCGAATCGGTCCAGCAGTCCAAAATCGGTCGACGTACCGCGATGAACATTACCGGAGTTTCTGCCAACGAGCTGAGTCGTGGTGACGAACTGGTCGCGCAAGGCAGTCATCAGGCAACCACTCAGCACGTGGTGGTGATCAACATGTTTCGCGAAACATCCAACCTGAAATGCCCCGCGACGGTGCAGATGCATTCGGCGACGACTGCCTGTCGCGCTCGGATCACCGGCGTTCGACAACTCACCGCCGGTCATCAAACGGTAGCCGTGATCGAAACCGATCAGCCGATTGTTGCGACCGCAACGCAGCAGTTTTTGTTGCGACGTCCGTACCCCGTAGGCTCGTTCGCCGGTGGTCGGTTCATCATTTCGCTGCCCACGCAGCAAAGTCGTAAACGTGGGCTGGTCCAATTGGGCGAAAAACTGCTTGGCGCTGACGCCGCTGACCGATTGCTTGCCTGGGCCGACTATTGGGGCGAAATCGTCGTCGATCCGGCAGAGCTTGGATCGGTACTGGGGCTGCCATCGCAAGACATCGACGGTGCCATCGAGAGTTTGGTGCAAAACGGGCGGCTGGAACGTCCGACTGCAGACCGGGTGGTCAGTCTGAACACGCTCACTCGAGTTCGAGATTTTGCGACCAAATTACTAACCCAGCAAGCTCAGGAAACCGACGACGCATGGATGGTCGAAGAGTCGTTGGTCGACAAGCTCGCAACGACCGGCTCTCCCAAGGTGGCCAAACTGGTGATCAATCGAATGATTGACGATCAGCAACTGGTGCGGCTGAATCACATGGTCGCCATCGCGTCGGACGAGACGAAGTTATCGAAGAAGCAGCGGGCACGGATGAACCACATCATCGATTTGTATGCCAATGATCGCACGCCACCGACGATCAAAGAAGCGGCGGAAAAGATGGACACGACCGTCGACATCATTTCGTCGCCGGTTCGATTTGCCACCCAACAACGTTTGCTGACCGATCTGGGCAACGGGTTTTTGATCGCGACGGACGTTTTCGAGCAGATGTGCGGCGAGTTACAAGCTTTGTTTGATCAGCAGGGCCCCCAGACGGTCACGCAAATCAAGGATGTTTGGAAAGTGACACGCAAGCACGCAATTCCACTGTTAGAGTATTGTGACAAGATTGGTGTGACGACCCGGCAGGGCAATCAGCGTGCGGCGGGACCGAAGTTGTCAGAAGTCGGTTGAACACAATTGTGTCGACCAACAACCAGTCGACCAACAACCAGTCGACCAACAACCAGAACGTGTGACGATTCGTCCCGCCATCGTCTTTCCGCGAAACAACTCCCTGTCGGTTCAAAGTAGTCAAAAAGATTCATGCATCCACGTTGTTCCTTGATCGAGCCGGTTGGGCGATTTGTATTTGCCGTAGTGATCGTCGTTTTCGCCGGATTCGCTTCCACCGCGCGATCGCAATCGCCGCAGACGCGATCGTTCGTGCTGGAATATGGTTTGACGATCGATGCGATAGCCCTAGGCGATCGCGTTCAACTTTGGATGCCACTTCCGCGCGAAGAGGACCGTTATCAAGTAGTTGATGTGTTGTCGAGTGAACTTCCTGGCGACGGAATGCAGACGCAGGAGAAAAAGTACGGCAATCAAATGATCTACCGTGCTTGGCAAGCCAGCGACGAACGACCTGTTCAGGCCAAAATGGTGTACCGTGTGCTGCGGACCGAAGCCAATGTGCTTGTGACAACCGACGCGGCTGATTCGACGGTTCGCGAGTCGACCGTTCCGCCGCTGAACGATCAGCAGCGAAAACTGTTTCTGTCCGCCAATGCGAAGGTGCCCGTCGAGGGATTACCGATTCAGTGGTCGTGGCAAAGCAACGATGTGATTCGTTCGGCTCGTAGTATTTACGAACGCGTCGATGACCACGTCCAATACGACAAATCCAAACCCGGTTACGGCAACGGCGACGTGTTGTGGGTCTGTGACAGTCGATTTGGCAACTGCACTGATTTCCACAGTCTGTTTATCTCAATGG
This sequence comes from Pirellulaceae bacterium, assembly GCA_013002105.1. Next base: position 5,843 of record JABDKS010000260.1, read on the forward strand.
CTCGCGCATCAAAAATTCCGGCACGATTCGAGATCGGATTTCCGCTGCCGACAGACAACGCAACCGGCACAATCGGTGGTTATCACTGTTGGGCCAGCTTTTACGCCGACGATTACGGTTGGGTTCCCGTTGACATCTCCGAAGCCGACAAACATCCTGAACTCAAGCAGTATTACTTCGGCAACCTGTCCGAAAATCGCGTGACCTTCACGATCGGTCGCGATATCGACTTGGTTCCCAAGCAAGCGGCACCCCCGCTGAACTATTTCATCTACCCGCATGTCGAAATCAACGGCAAGCCGGCGACGACCGAGCAACTGAAGTTTCAGTTTACGTATAAAGATTTAGATTCCCATGAACCGCACTGACCAGCTTCGCAGTTTGCCGTCAGTGGACGAAGTTCTCCGCTGGGATCTGATCGAGCCGTTGACGTCGCGATTGGGACACGACCGACTGGTTCGCTGGATTCGGGCGGCCATCGAATCACAACGCAAGCGTATTTTGTCAGGCGATGCTGCCGAATCGACCTGCATGACCAGCGAAATCATGTCGGCGATCAACGCACTGGTGGATTCCGATCACGGTCAGTCGCTACAACGGGTGATCAACGCGACGGGCATCATGCTACATACAAACTTGGGCCGGGCACCCTTGGCGCAGCGTGCGATCGATCGAGTCAATGATGCGACCGCCTTTGCGAACGTCGAATTGGATTTGGCGTCGGGCAAGCGGAGCAAACGCGGCAAGCGTGTGATGGAGTTGCTGGCACAACTGACCGGTGCCGAAGACGCGGTGGTGGTCAACAATTGTGCTGCCGCAACGATGCTGGTGTTGCAGGCGGTGGCCGGCGGCCGTGAAGTCATCATCTCGCGTGGGCAACTGGTCGAAATCGGCGGCGGGTTCCGCTTGCCCAATGTTTTCGCTGCGGCCGGTGTCGAATTGCATGAAGTCGGCACGACCAATCGAACTTACGTCAGGGATTACGAAGCAGCAATCAACGATTCGACCGGTGCAATCTTGCGCGTGCACCACAGCAATTTTCGCCTGACGGGATTCGTCACCGAACCTACGATCGCCGAGTTAATCGCGGCAAAGCGGAGCAGGCCCGATGACGGTGCTGTTTTGGTCCCAGTGATCGATGACGTCGGCAGCGGTTGTATCGGTGACCTGTCGCGGTTCGATCTGCACGAACCCAACGTGATCGAAAGTGTCGCAGCGGGTGCGGATTTGACGCTATTTAGTGGTGACAAATTGTTTGGCGGTCCGCAGGCAGGAATCGTCGTTGGGCAAAAGAAGTGGATTGATCAACTGCGAGCCAATCCGTTGATGCGGGCGATGCGCGTCGACAAGATGACTTTGGCCGCGTTGGAGGCGACGGCCGAGATTCATCTTGAAGGCAAGGCCGGCGAAGAACTGCCGCTGATGAAAATGCTCTGCAAGGAATCTGATACGGTTGCGGATTCTTGTCGTCAGATCGTCCGTCAGCTCGGCAGCTTCGCGGGCGTTGAAGTCGACGTGGTGGAGTCAGAATCACAGGTCGGCGGTGGCTCGGTCCCCGGGGTGGGGATACCGAGCGCGGCGATCAAGATCAGTGGTTGCAAAGTCGACCAACTGGCCACGACATTGCGCTCAGGTCGGCCCGCTGTTCAGGCTCGCGTCGCCGACGACAGTCTCTGGTTGGATCTACGAACCGTGGCGGACGATGAATTGCAATTGCTGGCAACACGATTGGCCGACGCGCTAGCTCGCGTGGCCGTCGACGGGAGCGTTTGAGCGATGATGGAGCGATCGTGCAGCAAGCACGTCGTCCTGCTGGGCATCGGCCACACGAACGCGCACATCGTTCGCAAGTGGGGGATGGAGCCGCTGGATGACACCGATTTGACCTGTATCAGTGACCATCCGATCGCCACGTACTCGGGGCGATTGCCGGCCGTTTTGGCCGGTCAAATCCCCGCGTCGGAAATGGAAATCGATTTGGTTCGCTTGTGTTCATCCGTTGGTGCCCGCTTGATCATCGGGCAAGTGACAGGCATCGATCACGAGGCTCGTCAATTGTTGTTCGCCGACCGTCCGTCCATCGCGTTTGACGCTTTGTCGATCGGCATCGGTTCGGTCCCGACCATTTCGGGTGTGACGATTTCCGGCGACTCGCTGATCAAGATCAAACCGATGCAGACCTTCCTGGACCGTCTCGCTGCACAGGTACGACGAGCACAGGAACAATCGAAATCCGAACCGCTGCGAGTTGTCGTCGTCGGAAGTGGCGTTGCCGGTGTCGAGATCACTTTTTGTTTGCCGCCCTTTTTGGCTGTGCATGCCGATCGACCGGTGACGCAACAATTGGTGACACGCAGTGATTTGGTTTTGCCCGATGCGTCCGCGTCAATGCGAGCCAAGGTGGTGGCAGAAATCGACCGTCGCGGCGTGACGGTCAAGACAGGTGCGGGGGTCACCGAAGTCCATCCCGGGACGGTGG
>JABDKS010000270.1 GCA_013002105.1 Pirellulaceae bacterium
GTGTTGGTATTTGAAGTCGAGTTGCTCGAGATCATCTAGGCACCGTCTGATCCATCGGTCAGCGGCGGAGACGGGCTCAGCCATCAATAGCCGCTGGCGGCCCGAAGGGTGCGATGCACTAACGGGGCTGAACCTGTTCGTGCCAGTTGGGATCGACGTGATTGTGCCGGTAAGGATCCGTGCCTTGTACGGATCGCTGGATCGATGTGAACGCTCCGTTGCCGATGCTGATGGTTGCTCAAGCCGTGTAATTGCGAGCCCAGTTATCGCGAGACCAGACATCGCGAGCCCAGTTATCGCGACACTCGACATTCCGAGCCCCGCCTCTCACAAGCCCAGTCATCGACCGATGGCTGGGTTTTTTTCTCTTCAGGCGGCGGCTTGGGCGGCAGTTGCGATGGGCAAGCGAATAATAAACGCGGTCCCGATTCCGACCGAGCTTTCGACGCGAATGCGGCCCTGGTGAGCGTCGATGATTTCTTTGCAGGCGGCCAAGCCGAGTCCTGTACCGCCCTTACCCGATTCATCCGGGCCGGCTTTGGTGCTGTAGAAAGCGTCAAAGATGTTGGGGAGCGATTCGCGAGGAATCCCGGTCCCCGAGTCGCGAACCGTCAGTTCGACAAAACCAGGTTCGGCACTGGGATGTAATTTCAACAGAATCGTGCCGCCATCGGGCATCGCTTGCCGTGCGTTGATCAACAGGTTTAACAGCACTCGTTGAATTTGGTTACCACTGACCATCGCCTGTGGTGTTTCCGCGTCGATGTCGACATCGATGGCGATTCGATATTTGCGCATTTCACGTTCGAGCAACACCAGCGAATCATTGATGATGCCGCCCAAGTCGGTTGGCTCATGGGAATCGCTTCGGTTTCTTGCTTGGGCAAGAATCGTATTGGTGATTTTGGCTGCCCGTTCCGACGCAGCAAGGATCTTGCTGAGTGCTTTGTCGCGACTGGCGTCGTCGCGGTTTCGGATTCCCAGCTTTGCGTAGTTGATGACGGTCATCAATACATTGTTGAACTCGTGCGTCGCCGTGCTGGTCAATTCGCCCAGCGCGGCCAGCGATTGCATTTTTCGTAGTTCGCTCTTGAGATGCTGGATGTACATCTGCTGATCCGAATCGATGGGCTTAGGATCTGGCTGCGATTGCATGTTGATGTCTTGAGTTCAGATTTGAAGCGAGTGAAACGTCGGATCAGTCTTGCTTGGAGTACGTGGCACGTGGTGCGCATCACGTGCTTGGGTCCGCGCAAAAACGGGCTCTGAATGAACTATCGTCGGAGCGGGCCAATCTGCTATAGAACCCATTGATAGTCCCTTACAAATTGCCTCGTTCGTCGCAGACGCTTTCAGACGGCTGGGGAATTTGGATGGCTTGCAGGACCTGTCCGCTTTGCGTTGATCGCACGATCGCCAAAAACACGGTGTTTTGGTGAGCGATGACCCGCACAAGCGTTTTTCGGATGCTTGTAGGCCAGGACCCCCTCCTGGCGCGAGTTTGCCAGGAGCGGTCCCGGCCTAGGACTCACTTGTCCGCAAAAACTGGCCTTCGATCAGACGACATCAATGACGAAAATGTTTGTGTCGTCGTTCTGTAAGCAAAAAGAGGGATCCAGCGAGACACACGAATCCGAGTGTGTGCTGGCCTATCAAATGAGTTCGGTTTCACGAGCGGTCACTTTTTTTGGTGCCCCATTCCAAACGTTCGATACCCCGTCTGGTAGCAGTCATGATAAGAAATGCTTTCGCGTCAATCCATCCCAGTGACGCCGGCCAGGATCAAAATGTGGTCCAGCGTCTGAACCAGCGATTGGCAGCTGCCAAGCAAATGGGGTTCAACGTTCGAACGGAGTTATTGGACGGCCAGCAATCGACGTGGTGCGTGTTGGGCGTCACGAAAGTGATTTTCTTGGATCTGTCGCAAACGGCCGCCGAGCAGCTCGCACAGTTGAACGAAGTGCTAGCTGATTACGTCAATCAAACGTCGATCATGTCGCCGCTGAACGATCCCGAGCGGTTGGATCGGTGCGATTCACAACGTGCCGCGTAGCGATAGGCGGCTAGTGCATTTCAGATTTCTTGCAGGTCGGGCGTTGTCTTGCCGCGACTTTGCCAAGAGAGGTCCTGGCCGTGGTGCAGCCCGCATCAATGTCAAAAAGCGTTTCGATCGCCGTCTTTTCGGGCGAACTGGCCGTGGTTAGGGGCAGTACGGCCTTACATTGCTACCATCGGTGTGACCAAAATAGCGACTCGTCCTTTTTGAATCGTTATTTATTTTCCAGGCGTTGATCAGCGTGTTTCGAAAGCGAATGAGTCTGTCGGCCGCCGGTAACTTTTGCCGACGATTGGGCACCAGTTTGCGTGCCGGTGCAGACCTGCTGGCTCTGTTGACGGCCGAATCCAAGCATGGTTCGGGTCAGCAACGGGTCGCGATGGCGGCATTGCTTGATGGTGCCCAGCATGGCGAGCAACTCAGTGCGACCATGCGCCAGCATGACAAGTTTTTTCCACCGCTATTGATCGCGATGACGCGTGTCGGCGAAGCGACTGGTCGGTTGGATCGCGCGATGTTGAATCTGGCCGATCACTATGATCAGCAATTGAAAATGCGCCGGACGTTTGTTTCGTCGATCATCTGGCCTGGGATTCAGTTGTTTGGCGGAATCGTTGTGATTTCGCTGTTGATTTACATCATGGGTATTTTGAAGCCGCCTACCGGTGGTCAGATGCACGACATCTTGGGCTTTGGATTGCGCGGCGGCAGCGGCGTGTTGATTTTTTGGGCCTACATCGGTGGCTTCTTTGCCATCATCGGTGGTTTTTTCTGGGCCTTCAAACACAACCTCGGTGGCATTCAAAACATCATTCCCCTGTTCTATATGATTCCCGTGATCGGCCCTGCAATCCAGACGATTACGCTCTCGCGATTTTCTTGGACGCTGGCATTGTCGCTCGACGCCGGGCTGGATCCGATTCGATCGATCTCGCTGGCGCTCGACAGCACCGACAGCGAATACTATCGCTCTTCGGCGGAGAACTCGGAGCGGGCCATTCGCGATGAAGGTGCGACACTGGCCGGCGGTTTGCAAGCGACAGAAGTCTTCCCGGATGATTATCTGACCCGCATTGAAATGGCTGAACTCTCCGGCACCGACGCGGAGTCAACCGAGAGCCTGGCGCGAGAATATGACGAACGCGCAAAGATTGCCATGAAGACGATTTCGGGATTTGCCACTGGGATTGTCTGGCTGACCGTCGCCGGTGCCCTGATTTTTTTGATCTTCCGTATGATCATGAACATTGCGGGCGTCTACAGCGAAGCCCTCGCCCCGATCTGAGAGCGTAGCGCCGTGCCGAAACGGCGCGGGCGATGGGCGGCAATCGATGTCGTCGATCGGATCGATTCAGGCTCCCTGGTGGCGGTTTGACAGCTCAATCGCCTGATTTTGGCTTGTGACTCTGTCGCGTTGGCAAACTTTGGCGATTAGCGACCTTCTGCTGGTGTTACCGCTATTGGCGGTATTGCCGAGTGCGCGCCGTTGGAATCATTACCTTCGGACTGTTCGGCGCTTGTGGCTTATCCGGAAGCACCCCACCGACCGATTTGTCCGGTACACCAGGAATCACGGCGCAAAGAGACAGTCGATTTGCGTTGCCTGTTGCGGACGCCAGGTTTTCTGGAATGTGATTCAGTCTACTTCGACCAACACAAGCGGGTTCCGTCTCGCTTGCTGATTCAATCGAACGGCCGGCAAAGAAATAATCGATGAGCCATACGAAACAAAACGCGAATTCGAACAACCACCCTATCGGCGAATACCAATGCGCCATGGTCGGACACTCGGCGACGCAAACAAGACGCGTGTCATCCCAAAAGTGGGCATTCTTGTGCGTCCTGTTTGCCTGGCTAATCGGAACGCTGGTCTTTGAAATGACGGTCGTCGGTGCAGAGCCTGCGCCGCCAGCGATCGACGGTCTCGCTGCGCCAAAACCACTGTTGCAGGCAATGTTTCGTCGTGAAACGGTCGATGCCATTGTGACCAGTCGTTTGGATGGACTCGCACGACTGGAGCAGAATCAGCGACTGGTCAAACAATGCGATTTGGTGATCGCTGCTGAACAAGAACGAGCGCAACAGAATCGAATGCCCGACATGGCGGAACCTGGTAACACCGGTTCAAAAGCACTGTTGGCTGCCGACGAGCCACCCGCAAAATCGATGCCGGCGATCACGCCCGATTCGATGATGGTCGATCCTGTGCTGGACGTAATGCCTGTGGCAAAGTGGACGACAAGAGTCGCTTATCGGAAACTTGATCGACGCTACCGTGTTGTCGGTTTACGAGATGTCACGTCGCAGCGCATCGCTTTGGATCAAGCACGACAAAGTGCGTTACCGGGATTAATGCGATTGGCTGTTGCCCAACCTGCGGTCGCTCCATCATCGGGCCATCAGCCCGCGGCGTCGCCCGAGTCGGGCCATCCCAGTTTGAACGATGCTGATGCTTCGACTGGAATGTCGGCAGAAAAAGGCGTGGTTCGTGTCGTATCGAATCTGCAAGAACAACATCAAGACCGTCTGCATCGCACGTTGATGCATCGAACCGTCGAACCAATCCCCACCGATCCGTCGGCCAAGGTAGTTCGAGGCGGTGCAAGCATCCAGGTGGTGTCAGCTCGTGGCAGTGCAAACGACAGCATCGAGAAAGCCGGTGGAGCAGTCAGTGTATTGGTGCCCAAGTTAGCCGAGTCAAATCATGCTGACGCTGCGTCCGCCACGCAAGTCGCTGTGGCCGATACGATTGACAATGAATCACCCGCGATCAAAAAGATCGCCACCAAGAAACAAGTGCAAGATCCAGTGGCGACGGGGCCCGTCGCGGAATTGAAGATTGCCGCAGTACCCGCTGAAGAAACAGCTGTCGCGGAAGCACCTGAGGTCGAACGCGCAGACGCAACAGCACCTGCGGTCAAGGACATCGTTAGCGACACAAAACCGCCAAAAGCCAAAGTCACGTCCAATGCGGCCACGACCGACGAGACGAAAGCGAGCGAAACCGTTGACCAACCAGCTGAGAAATCCAAGTTGGTCCTCGCATCGCCCGAAAGTGAGAAAGAAACGGGCGACGCTGACGCGATGAAGCTGGTTGCCAACGAAGAGGACGACTCCGAGCGGCTACGAATCGCGCAATGGCCCTTCGGACAAACCGTGTCGGTGGGAAATGCGCCCAACGTCACCTTGAACGTCGAAAACACCGACGTGCGAACCGTCTTTGAGATGTTGGCTCGCGGATACGGAATGAACATTCTGGTGTCGCCCGATGTCGAAGGCACCGTGACAGCGAATGTCGATGGTTTGACGCCCGATCAAACGCTCCAAGGCGTGATGAAGATGTGCAATCTGCGTGCTCAGATCGAGCAAGGCATGATCTATGTTTACCCGGCCGGCAAGATGCCCGATGACGCTCGCGTCGTCCGACACTTCACACTTGATTTCGCACGAGCCGAAAATATCGAGCCGACGGTGCAAGGACTGCTATCGCCCATGGGCAACGCCTACACGAGCAAGTTGAGTGCGACCGACAATTTACAGACACGCGAAGCCATTGTGGTAGTCGATACGCCCGAATCGATCCAGCGGATTGAGAACTACATCTTGCAGGTCGACCAGGCTCCACGCCAAGTGATGATCGAAGCACGCGTGCTGGAAATCGAGTTGACGGACGATTTGAACCACGGCGTCGATATTGGTGCGGTTCTTGGTGGCGACTTGGCGGTGGGAGGTGGCGTGTTAACCAGCGGTACACCGAGTGCCAGCAACCCCGTCTTCTTTGCTCGGATCGACGGCAAGCGAATCGATGCACTACTGGACACGCTGGAAACGACGACGGACGCGAAAACGCTCGCGACACCGCGAGTGATGGTCGTCAACGGTCAGCACGCACGGATTCAAGTGGGCCAACAACTCGGTTTTACGGTCGCAACGGTGACTCAGACGTCAACGGTCGAAGATGTTCAGTTCTTGGAAACGGGTGTGGTGCTGAGCGTCACACCGACGATCAGTCGGGACAACAAGATCATGATGCAGGTCAAACCGGAAGTCAGCAATGGTCAGATCAACCCGACCACGAAGTTGCCCGAAGAAGAAACACGCGAGTTAGAAACATCGGTTGTCTTGAATGATCATCAAGGGATGGTGATCGGTGGTCTGATCCAGGAGAGCGATCGAACAGTGATCCGCAAGTTGCCGCTGTTGGGCGATATGCGGCACGTCGGTCGACTGTTCCAGCGTCGCGAAGAAGTTCGTTCACGCACAGAAGTCATCATCGCCTTGGTGCCACACATCATCGAAGTCGACGACGATCTGAATTGTGATCCAACAGACTTCGAGAGAGAGCAAATCCTTTACGAACGTACCAAGGGCCCCCTGTTGTACGGCCCTCTGAACCGCGCGTGTCGCCCTTGGGAACCCCGTCTGCCCGACGCTCACCTGGAGTCGGAGCGGTTGAACATCAAAGAAGTCAACAAGCTGATCCCGTAGTTGGAAATTGCGGACACTTGCTTGGGTTCACTGGACGCTGATCGGCAAGCGGCGGATGGATGTGACCGTTTGCAAAGACCGCACCTACGCGCGGATTGACTTTCTAGGTTAAGCTCTCGGTACGTCGTTCTCATTTGTAACGCTGCCGACCGATTCATGCACCAGTGCGCCCACCACCATCACGCGACCGATAACTACGGTAGAGCGTTCGCGATCGGCGTTTTGCTCAATGTGTTCTTTGTGATTGTCGAAGCGGGTTACGGGTTTTACGCCAATTCGCTCGCACTGCTGGCGGACGCTGGGCACAATCTGAGCGACGTTCTTGGTCTATTGATGGCTTGGGGCGGCTACGCATTGGCCAAGGTCGCGCCGAGTCCGAATCGCACTTACGGCTGGCGCGGGTCAACAATCCTGGCGGCACTGTTCAACGCGCTGCTGTTACTGGTTGCGGTCGGCGGGATCGCCTGGGAAGCCATCACGCGATTTTCGACTCCCAGCGAAGTCGCCGCGCCGACAATTATCGTGGTCGCCGGGATCGGAGTTGTAATTAACACCATCACGGCGATGCTGTTTATGAACGGTCGCGATGGCGATTTGAATATTCGCGGTGCCTATCTGCACATGGCTGCCGATGCCTTGTTGTCACTGGGCGTCGTCATCGCCGGCATCGTGATCGCGTTGACATCGTGGCAGTGGGTAGATCCGCTGACCAGTTTGGTCATTGCGGCGGTGATCTTATTGGGGACCTGGGGTCTGTTGCGGGAATCGGCCAACTTGGCAATGCAAGGCGTACCGACCAACATTGATCCCCACGAAGTCCAGACTTTTTTGAACAGTATCCCGGGTGTTTCGGAAGTTCACGATTTACATATTTGGGCCATGAGCACAACCGAGATCGCATTGACTGCACATCTGGTGAAACCGGATGCGGAGAATGAAGACGAACTGTTGCGAGACACGGCACAAGAGCTCCATCATCACTTCAATATCTCGCATACAACCATCCAAATCGAGCGGTCTGTCGAAGACGCCAACTGCGGCCAGGCCGCGGACGGAACCCTGTAGCGATTCATTGTCTGATGGATCATTGTGTGATAGATCACTGTGTCCTGGCTCATTGTGTCCTGGCAGCGCACCAAACCGCGGTCGCGGTTAGTTGCTGCGGCCGATCGCTCTGGCGAGCAAATTTTTTGTGATTTGCTGTACACGATGATCGGGCCCATGTGGTCGAGACCAATGCGACCACGGCAATTGATGTCCTGGCGGGCTGGACAATCCCTGGCACCACCAAATCGTCGAAGCGTTGAAAACAAAGTTGTTACGAGGTCCCGGGTAGATCGTGGCCGCCCACTTTTGCGGACGCACACCACCTTGCAAAGCGGTCCCGCGGGCGACAATCTCCAATCCCGGCAAATCGGTGGGAGGATCACCGTGATATTCCCAGCCAATCAAGCCGGGCACGCGGTCTCCTTTTTTCATATCTGTTCCGCGAAAGATCCAGTGTTCGGGATCTTCACAGACCCAATCCCCTCCTCCGTTGACCGGGTCCACATTACGAGCACCCATCAGATAGCCTTCGTCGGGTCCGCGATGGGGAAACGGACCGTGTTGCTGTTCACGAAGTTCCGCCCAACGGTAACGACCCCCGTAGGGTCCGCCGCGAGACAGAATTCGGTTGGGCTGACCATGTTGGTTGTTGCGATACGGGCTGACCCAACAGACCGAGTTGCCGGATAAGAACAGCAGGCTGACGCCGGCATCTCTGATCGCGACGACGCTGTCATATTGTCGACGATCCCAGTACTCGTCGTGACCGACACTCAACATGACTTTGCAACGCTTTGCCCGCTCGGGAGAAAGCAGATCGCTGTTGCTGCAATACGTGACGTCGTAACCCTGTTTTTCCAGCCAGTAGGCCATCGGAAATTCAAAGCAGAGCCATTCACCCGATCCAATGGTTTGCGGATTGTCGAAAATCTGCGGATACATTCCATAGGGTCGATCGAAACTGACGTCCGACCAGGGACCCTGGTTGCCGTCGGGGTGTGTGTACAACGAATCCTTGTCGGGCCATTGATTGTAGGCTTGCCAAGTATTATCGGAGCACTGCAGTAGGATGTCGGCGGGCCGTTCGTCACGGACGATAAAGACAACGTAGCTTTGCCAGTAACCAAACCCACTGGCGTCGTTGGTCGTTGTCAGGCGTCCCAGATAAACGCCACTTGGCCAGTGGTCGGCAATGGTGAGTGTGACGGATGGTTGCCAGTCACATTGACGAATTCGTTTTTTACCCCGCGGTGGCGTTGGTTGTTGGATGCCCGGCAGCGGTCCGATCGTTTTCATCAATCGAGCCCCGCGACCTCCGTAGTACCCGGTGCGAAAAATCTCGATCTTAAAATCTTGCGGTTGGCCGGTCGAAACAAAAATGTCGATCGTTTCGCCTGCAGCAACACTTTGCTTACTGCAATAACCTTCGATTCGTGACGCTCGAATGGAATCGCGTTGGTCCAAGCGAACTCGCGTCAGTTGCCAGTCCAGGGCGCCAGGTTTCGCATTTTCACTCGTGATGACGTTCGTGGTTTTCGCGTCGCTGATCGGTTCGTCCGCGGTCGCCAGATCGCCCAACAGTCGATTCGAGCACAGGCCGCCAGCGAGGCCCATGGCGACGCCACAGGTTTTGATCGCATCGCGACGATTGCCGAGATTGTTTTTGTGACGCACGTTTAACGTAGACCTCGCAGGTAGGCGACGACATCGGCAAGTTCTGATTCGGTCAGTGCTTCGTCCAGGCCCTTGGGCATGATCGATACTGCGCTGGGCTGCATGCGTTGGATGTCCTGACGCGATATCGTGATCGACTGACCGGTGGACTGTTGAATCGTGACGTGGCCGGCCACGTCCGACGTCAAAAGTCCCGAGACCGCTTTGCCGTCGGTCGTCAAGACATTTACCGTGCCGTAGTCACGGACGATGCTGGCTGATGGCAAGACAATCGATTCCAGTAAATCGCTGGCAGACCGATTGGCTCCGATCGTTGTCAGATCCGGGCCGACCCGCTTCCCCAGGGAGCCAATGACATGGCAAGTGGTGCATTTGGCTTTTTCACTCATGAAGATCTTTTGACCACGCTGCGCGTCACCTTGGTTGATATTCAGCAGCAAGCCTGCGAGGCGCGTCTGCTTGTCCTGTTCGTTTTGCTTTAAACGGTCGAGCAGTTGATTTGCGACCGGCAACCACTTTTGTGGATAGCGTTTGACAACATCCGAGAGTTCACTCTCGGGTAGTGTCAGAAAAGACGACGCGTTGCCGACTGTTGCAAGAAAAGAATCAATCACATCCGGGTCGCGAACACGCGTGAACACTCTGATCAGTTCGCGCAGCTGCATGGGCGAAGCGTTTTTCAGATGACTGGTCAGTTGGATCAGTTGCTGGTGATTGAACTTCCACGATGGCAGTGCAGTGGCTAACGCCATCGCGTTTTGAGGTGCACTGCCGTCACGTAAAATCTGTTCGGCAAGAGCAAACATCGGCTCGGTCAATGGACCTGCGTTGTTCTTGGCCGCTCGCATCGCACGCAATCGCAGCCAGGGTGATTTCGTTTGGTCTTGTCCGATTGAATCGAGCAGGTTGCTGAATGTCTTGTCACTGGACACAGCGAGTACGTCGAGTGCTGATTCGATGTCGTTTGAGTTGTTTGACGTCAGTTGGTTGCGGAGCGGCGTTGACCAGGTCGGGTGGATCGTACGTCCAGATGTCGAGGCAATCGATTTCCAAACGAGCTGTTCCAATTCGGGAGATTGTGTGTTTTGGAGGAAAAGGCCGATCGATTCGGCAACACGAGGTTCATTAGCCAACCGTGCGATCAACGATGTTGCTGCGTCAGATCGCTCGTTTAGCAAGGTTTTGTTTTCAAGCCATGCAATCACGACATCCGCGACGGCGTTTTTCCACTGGGGATGTCGCCCGATGACATCCAGTGCGGCGTCACGCAACGCGTCGTCGGATGAATTCAAAAGCGGTGTAACATCCGATTCGGTTAACGGCGATGCGTCCATTTGGTCCAACGCGACCAACACGCCGCGAGTTTGGCTGGGGTGGTCATTCCAATCCGGCCCTGTCAGTAGCTTCGAAAGCTCAGTCGGCTGATTGATTTCGATCAGGGCGTAGACGATCGCGTGTTCCTCGGATCGGTCTTCGGCGCGAATTAAGGCGTCGAGCAGAGCTTGGATCTGGTCGGCAGCACCGATTTTGCCCAATGATGTCGCAGCCGCACGCCGCACCGCCGGGTCGGTGTCCGCGAGCCGCTGGCTCAGCAGGTCAGCATTGACGGTCGAGGCACTCAGTCCGAGACCGTGGCAGGCAAGTTGACGAATCGACGCGAGACGATCATCGAGGGCGAGCTGGATCGCGGCGGTCGCTTGGGCTGCGACCTCGTCTTGCGAAGTCGTTTTGGATGGTTGAGCCAACCGAGTGAGTGCCCAAAGACAATTGCGGCGTATTCGGACATCGCCACGTACCACATGAGTTTTCAATGTCGCAATCATCTCGCTACCGCGGCGGACACATTCGCCGATCGCCTGTTCGCGGACGGCAAAGCGAGTGTCATTGAGCAGCCGTGTTAGCTGCTGAGCGGTTTTGGTCGACCAATCAATTTGTCGACCGTACGGATCTACCAACGGCGTCATGCCCGTTCGACGAATGCGGTAAATCCCTCCCAGTAAATCGGGTTTCGCGAACTGGGACGTGGGACAACCGCGGTAAAACCAGCCGCCAGTGTCGACCACCAACAGGCTCCCATCGGCGTCTTCGATCACATCGGTCGGATGAAAGTCGCGACTGTCGCAGGAAAGGAACTCGTGCTGCGTGGCTTCGTAGGTCGAACCTTGACGTTGCATTTCGACACGTACGACCTTGCCATGATTAAAGAAGGTCGTGAACAGATTGTCTTGCCAACGATGATCCATCGCCCCGCTGCGATATCGTGTCATACCCGAGACGGCGACATGACCGAATCGATGGACCGGCCCGAGCAGGTCGCCGGTGACTTTTAGTTCATTGCGTACCTTTTCGCGATGCGGGTACGCGCCGCCGTAAAGCCAATGGACGAGGGAGTCGACGCGCGGCCGCGTGTACAGAATGTTAACCGTCCCCAGCAAATCGCCCGTCTCGGTCAGGTCGACTTCGACTGGATTGTCCATGCCTCCACCGCAGTGGATTTGAACATCGGAACCGTCGGGCAGGCACGAAAAGAGATACGAGCCTTCACGCTTGCTGGTGACATTACCGTCGTCATCTTTGAATTCGTGTCCGTGGTATCCGTCGCACCAGTAAAGCCGCCCGTCGGTGCCCCAAAAACAACCATGGATACTCGCCGCATTCCCGGTGTAACCGAATTGTTTCACGATCACTTTGCGCTGGTCGGCGACTCCATCATCATCCGTGTCGGTCAATTTCCAAATGTTCGGAGGTGATGCGACGTAGAGCGAACCATTGTGCCAGGCGCCGCCCATCGGGAAGGTCATCTTGTCGGCAAACACGGTCGACTTGTCGAATCGCCCATCGCCGTCGCTGTCGGTCAGCCGACGAATCGAATTGGGTAATTGTTCTTCTAGTTCCTGGTTGGATAGATTCACGCCAGCGTTGTTGCAGACGTACAAGTGGCCACGATCATCAAAACACCCAAGCGTGGGATGCGTGACCAAAGGGGGACCCGCGACCAATTCGGCAGTGAAACCGTCGGGGACCCGCAGATCGGCCGGTTGAAAACCCGGCGTCAAGGGCGGCGGTTGGACCGAAGCTAGTTGCGAGATTTCTTCGTCGATTCCATCGTGAATTCTTACTTGCGAAGTGCCTCCGTGCCACATGTCATATTTGGGTACTGCATAGTCATCGAAGAACGTCGTTAACTGTCGCTTCATTTTTTCACGTCGACTGGCCCACGCCGGATCGTTGACCAAATTGTTGAATTCGTCACCGTCGTTGTGCAGGTCGTACAGTTCGTGCGGGCCGTTGGGATGTCGATGCACGTATTTGAATCGTTCATCGCGGACACAGCGCAGGTTTTCGAATTCGTAAAAGACAGGTCGTGAGACGTTCTCGTCTTTGCCGGTCAAGGCCGCCGAAAAATCCGAGCCGGGTGATCGTGGTGCGGTGGGCATTTTGTTGCCCAGGTTCAAATGCCCCAGCAGCGTCGGCATCAAGTCGTAATTGGCGATCATTTGATCGGATCGTTTACCGGCGGCGATCTTCCCGGGGTGACGAAAAATCAACGGGATCTGCATCATGCCGTCACGTGCGGTCAACGGACGGGTGTGATCACCCATCCCAAAAAAGCCCCCGTGCCCACCGACCCAACCTTGGTCGGCAATGAAGATCACGATGGTGTTGTCGTCGATCCCCTGTTGCTTGAGCGTCGACAGGACATCTCCCACGCCATCGTCCACGCCACTGACTTCCGTGGCAACGCGACGGATCGAAACCGGGTTGTTGATGAAGTCGCGATTATTCAGCTGCCACGGATGGGTCGCCTGGCGTGGAAACGATGGCAGTTCTTTGTCGGCGTAATAGGCCGCGTGCCGATTTTGGCCGTCGCGCAGCAACAACCGACTCAATGCGTAGGGCCCGTTGTAGGAGAGAAACAAAAAGAACGGATCGTCGTTGGCGGATTGCTGTTGGATGAAGTCGACTGCGTGCTCGGTCCATAGATCGGTCAAGTACTTTGGTTCGTTGCGGATTTTTCCGTTTTCGATCACGCGCGCGTTGTAAAACGTGCTGGTGCCGCCGTGGGGCATCGTGATCCAGTAGTTGTCGAGTCCTTCTTGTGGAGACAAGTTGCCGCCCAGGTGCCATTTGCCGACCAGACCACACTTGTATCCGTCGTCGCGCAAGATTTCTGGCAGCGACGTCAGGTTGTCCAACGTGCAACGAGCGTCCGGGCCCGTCTGCAGGCCGCCGCCGGACAAAAACGAATGGACACCATGTTGCGACGGGATCAAACCGGTAAGGCAAGTCGCCCTCGTTGGCGAACAAACAGGGTTGGACGCGAATGCCCGCGTGAACAATGTCCCCTCGGCCGCCAGAGAATCGATATTGGGCGTGCGGATATCGCGGTTGCCATAACAGCCCAGTGTCCAGGCCCCATGGTTATCGGTCATGATCAAAATGACGTTGGGACGCTGGCTCGTTTGTGCCGGACAGATTCCGCAGACACAGGCTACTGCTATCCAGATCACGAACCGGCTGATCAATCGACTCATTACGACAACTCCAAGAAACGGGTGACCAACGATGGTAACCTTGGTGTGGGTGTCATGCTCGTCGCCAGGGAGTTGGCTTGGCGAAGGCCCATCGCGCCGATGCGAGACTGTGATGACTCATTGCCGGTCGCGCTGGCTCGTCGAGTCGTCGCATGAGAGGGGCATGGATCTTGCGAAAACCGAATTCGAGGTCCACTTGGGGCGGGCATCATGGTGATTTCGCAGACAGGTTCCCTATTTTTTCGCGCAAACATCGCCAGAGGCGATTCGCGATCGGGTTATTCCGAATGTAGGGCTGCAGCCAAAACTCACTGGGAAGAGAATTTACCGACTTGGAACCCCGTTTTTACGCTCAAATGCTTGTGAAACCCCGCTTTCCCCCCGCACGCAGCGCTGTCCTTGGCGGTTGGCGACGGGAATCTCCGAGGCGGCCAAATGGCGCAGGTGGTCGGGATTTGCCGGTCCTATTGGGAACTTTGGGTGGGTCTGGGCGTCAGACTAGGTGCCGTTCGTTGACACCCTAAGGGGTCCAACTAGAATCGCACGCAGACCTTGTCCATTCGCTTTATTCTCCCTATTTTCCCATGTTTCTGAATGGGCTGGCGCACCCTGAATTTTAACGACGCAGCATCATGCAAGCCGATGCTAGAAAAGGTGCGTTTCGCCGATCCATCAACGTGTTGTGTCGACAATTGTTCCACAAGACGATGAAGCGACAATCACGATCCTCAACCGCCCATCACACCGCCCTGAACTTGGACGGCGTTTCACAACCCCTGAATCGCCGCCGTTTGGTAGAGACCCTCGATGATCAAACGAACTGAATCGGAAACTCCATCGAAGAAGCGCCGTAGCCGAGGTGCTCGATCAAAACGTCGTCGCATGATGATGGAGGGTTTGGAGCAGCGACAACTGCTCGCCGCTGTCCCGGTCAATATTCCAGACGTGGACGTCCCGAATTTCACTGGCGCGCGAAATATCGGAACGGTGCAAGCGTTCGCATATTTGGAATCGGAGACGAGTGCACAGTTTGGTCAAAACGACTCGTTGGCCACGGCGGACTTCGTGCCTTTGGGAACGGGTGCTGGTCAGCAAGACACAATCGACATCACGGGCAACATGCCCTTCACGACGATTCGACCACCGATTGCGTTGCCGGATGGAACGATCATTTCGCAATCGTTTTCGGCTGACTTAGATGTCTTTTCGTTTGATTTGCGTGCTGGGGATATCTTAGACGTCGCAACGCTCAGCGCGGCTGGATCATTCATTGTCTACTACGAGGACGGTACTCCCTGGTTCGCGATTGACGACAATCAGGTTCTCACTGGAACCTTCGCCGGTAACCCGGACTTTTCGTATCCGGTCGATTCACCTCTGCAGACTTCTGGTAACGCGGTTTACGCCCAGGTCGTGCCCGAGGACGGACGTTATTATCTGAGTATCGCGCCGACGAACATTCAAAGCAGCTATACGGTTGGCTTGCGAGTCTATCGACCAGTGGTCGAGCAACTGCCGATCGGTGCGCAGCAATACATTTACATTGACATGGATGGTGGGTTGTTTCCCACAACCGTGTTGAATGACGGCAGCGGTGTGCCGCAGGTCGGGATCATTCGATATGAAACCTTGCGTAATTCCCTGCCGTTGATTGGGCTCGATCCGCTGGACGATGCCACGTTTGATCGTTTCATCGATTTAACGATTGCAGAAGTCGAACGGCAGTTTGCATTTTTGGGAATGGAAGGCAACGCGGGTGATTTTGACAGCACTGGCACACCTGGCGATTACGGGGTCACGATTCTGAACAGTCGCGACCACTTGGATCCGGGCAACAGTGAATTGGTGACTCGCGTGATGCTGGGCGATGTATCGGCATCGATCGGTGGCCCGGCAGGATTATTTGGTGTTTCGACGACCGTCGACGTCGGCAATTTCTCGATGGATGACACAGTGTTTGTCGTCTTGGACGCGATTCAGGCAAGTGCCACCGGAGTTCCGATCTCCAATTCGGCAAGCGTCTTGGAAGCCACAGCGGATCTGATTGCTTTAACGGTTTCTCACGAAGCCGCCCACTCGTTTGGCATTCGCCATACCGAACGTGCCAATACGGTTGTCTCAGTCATCGATGGGGGTGTCGATGACGCACAAGATCTAGGCGTGGGCCTGGACGGTATCTATGGAACGTTGGATGACGTTCCGGTCGATTTCATTGACGATCAATACGCAGTGGCCGAGGGAATCTTTGGGACCAATCGCGTCACCGATGGACTGGCCAACACACTGGTCACCGGTACGGTCGGCGGATCGGTTTCCGGACAAGTCTTTAACGACGTAAACCGTGACGGCGCAGTCGGCAATGATCCCGGACTGGCGGGCGTTGTGGTCTTTGCCGATCTGGACGGTGA
>JABDKS010000274.1 GCA_013002105.1 Pirellulaceae bacterium
GACCTACCCAGCGAAGACGGTGACCCGAACGGAATTTCGAACCACCGGAATCACTTCACCGTCAACGAAATGGTCATTCAAGGGACGCGTGATTGGCGACGGGCAATCGATTACGTTTCAACTCGCAAGGAGATCGACTCGAAACGAATCGGCATGGTCGGATACAGCATGGGAGGCTGGCAGACCTTCATCCTGACGGCCGTCGAACCGCGAATCCGTGTCTCGGTCTCGTGCGTCGTTCCTTCGTTGGTTGGACAGTCTTCACCGATCGCGCCCAAGGACTACGCTCGCGGAATCGGCTCTCGTCCGCTGCTGATGCTGATGGGACGAGCGACACGATGTGCCAACCCCAACACGCCAAGCAACTGTTCGATCTGATTCCGAGTGACCAAAAGCAGCTGATCTTCTTTGATGCCGGGCACAAGCTACCGTCTGACTATGTCACGAAGGCTATGGACTGGTTTGAAGCGCACTTGAAATAGACCAAGCAAATGCCGGCGAACAACCTTGTCATTACCGACATTTGTCAGTTTCCATAGGCTAGAACGCCCTGGCTTTAGGATGTTTAGCCGCCAAAGCATGCTCACCCATCTTTGCGGCACTCAATCACGAGCGCGCTGGTGCGGCCAAACATTGCTAAACTCCCGAATTCGAATGCCGAAAATAACACTTGTGGGTATTGCCAAGTGAACAACAGATGCTGGCCTCTGCTCACTGAAACGCGGGACCGCGCGTCTATTTGACCGCCAAACAAAAAACGCCCCTGACCAAAATGGTCAGGGGCGTTGCGCTTCGTTTCACAGGGTTCTAGATCAGCCGGTCTCTACTGACCCCCACCGCTGCCTTTCTTCAAATTGGCTTTGGTTTCACTGGCGATTGGGAATGCAATGTCGTGCCAGCCGATCATCATTTCTTCCCAAGTCTGATCTCCCCAACGAACTTCGTCGGTTGGATCTGGGTTCGCCAAGTTATCCAACGAGTTGTCAAACAAGGCGGTGCAAACCATCTTGGATCCCTTAGGAATGAACTTAGGTTCCTTCAGGATGTAGTGGTTTTGCCAGTTGAAGTCGTAGACAGGAACGTCCAACAGGATTTCCTTTTTGCCATCAGGATAGATCATTTCATATTTGAATGCCGATCCGCGGATGTGCATGTGTGGAAACAGTGAAGTCAACAGCGTGTCGCGCTCGAATTCCTTCTCCGATACCACTTCATAGTCTTTGGCCCCCGGAGGAATCACAAAGTCATGAGTGGACGTGTTGCTAGTGGCAGCGCGATGGGTCACTTCCGATTCGTCACAGTAGACCAACCCGATCATACTGCGGTCGGTTTGCTCGCTTCCAATTGGCGTGTAGTGCATTTGGAAGACGAGCTTGGATCCGGCGGGAATCCGCTTGGCCCAACCTTTCTCCATCGGTTGTGGACGGGTTCCAGGGGCGAAGCCAACCAATAGTCGCGATTCGCCGTGGTCACGCGGTTCGCTGTTAGGCGGCTGGACGAAGGCGATAATGTGATGGACAACCGCAGGGTTGCCTGGCAAGGCCTCGGCCAGCGTGACCCATTTGTCTTCTTTGAATCCGGGATCGATGGTGAAATACCGGTAAGGTTCGGTTCCTTCTGCTTTGATCGTGACCGGTTCTTCGCTCATGTAGAAGATTTCATCGGGACCTTCCGGCAAATACCAACCTTCGTGATAGGCCAGCGGTTCAGGCATGTCAGCCGGGTTACCTTCAGGACAACCAGCATCGACCCAGGTGCGGATCTGTTGCTTTTCGGTAGCGGTTAGTCGTTGCTCGTTGGCAAATTCGCCGTGAGCCGGATCGGCGTGCCATGGTGGCATGCGCTGATCTTCGATTGTTTCCAGAATCATTTCGCCCCAACCGGCTACTTCTTCGTAATCGGTCATTGCAAATGGAGCGATTTGTCCCTCGCGGTGGCACTCGACACAACGGTTCTGCAAGATCCGGGCGATTTGGTTGGAGTAGGTGATCTCCGATTCTTTTTGGGGACGAACACGTCCGATGATGCAACCCTTGGCAACGGTAGTTGGTTCGGAAACCGCTTTACCGGCCAACAGTTCATCAAGCGCGATTTTCAGGTCCTCGCGTTTTGCCACAGGCGACGACAGTCCAACACCCGAGCCGAAGGTGTATTGGCCATCCACGCGTCCGGTGTATTGAACGACGCCATTCTGATCAAGGACGAAGATTTCGGGAGTTCGAGTCGCACCGAACATGTCGGCGACTACGTTGCCAACATCTTTCAGGGCCGGGAACTGAACCTTGTGTCGAACCACATGGCTTTCGATTTCACTGATGTTGTCTTGAACGTTGGAGTTGATACCGATGATGGCAACGCCCTTGTCAGCATATTCCTCGCTCATCTTTTGCAGTCGGGCGCTGTACAACTTTGCCAACGGGCACTCAGTACCGAAGAAGTAGGCAACGACTAGCTTGTTGTCCTTGAAGTCAGAGAGCGAGTGCTCTTTGCCACGAAAATCTTTCAGCGTGAAATTGTCGATCTTGCGACCAACCAGTGATTCGCTTTTGTCGGCTGACGCCGTAAGCGGAAGCGCGGCCAAAACCAACGCGACTACTATACCTCTGACCATTACGTTTCTCCCGGGGGAAAGAATGAGACCTGATGAACCAAGCGTCTCGGCAAAGAGACCGTCCATATGAACCCTGAAAACAGTTGCGCTGCCTGTTGAACACGGCACGCTGACCATAGTTCCGCTGCGGCGGAAATTTTCACAATATTCATGTTACCAGCGGCAGATTTCATCCACAACTCAAAAAGTGAGGCGAAACACCCCTTCAGCGGGACTGCCGATGATGGGATTTCCCGCCTGGGACTTGATTGGGGAGCCGCATGGGTCCTCGTTTGGAGACGGTCAGACAGGATTCCAAGTACCGTCCGTTACTGCTCATGACCAGCAATTGGCACCGGGAATCGCTTGCATTCCCCTGTTTGCAGGCAGCCGGCCCTGATTTCGTCACCGCCCAGCCGGTCAGTTCAGACGGCACGGCGAACAGTTGCCCTCAGGCGACCGAGACGATCTGGTCAATCGGTTGGCCGCCGTCGGTTAGCGTCGTCGGGCTACCGAAGTCCGTTTCGTAAACCTGATCAACGTCCAAGCCCAACAGGGTCGCGATCGTCGCAACCAGATCGGCAATCGTGTGCTGGGATCCGAGGCGACGCGTGCCATTTGGGCTGGTTGCACCAACCACCTTTCCCCCTAGCTTGCCACCGGCCAGCACGACCGGCGTCGTCTCGGGAAAATGGTCACGACCCCCATTTCCGTTCACTTGGGGCGTGCGACCGAATTCGCCCATCCAAACCAACAACGTGTCATCCCACAGGCCGCTCGCTTGCAGGTCGTCCATCAATGCCAACCAGGGCCTCTCCAGTTGGCGACAGAGTCGGTCGGTGCGCCGCATGTTGTCGACGTGCGTGTCCCAGTTACCAAGCTGAACTTCTACAAACGGAACTCCCAACTTCAACAGTCGCAATGCCGTCAACGCACGTTGGCCGAACGGATCGTCACCATAGCGTTCACGGTCTGTATTCTTGACGCTCTTCAAATCGAGCGCATCAGGAAACGGCGTCTGTAACAGCTTTCGAACCGAAGCAATCCGCGCCGAACGCTGTGACACAGCGGCAGCGAAAGTCGTCGCCGAATAGTCTGCGTTGAACTTTGAGATCAAATCGAGCGCACGTCGGTTCTGGGCAACTCGATCAAGCTGCTGTTTGGCGGCCTGCACGTCTTCGATCACGAAGGGACCGTGATCATTACCTAAAAACGCCGGCCCGAATCCTGTTCCGCCCAGCGTCACGTAACGGGGAAAGCCGGGGTCATCACGAGCCTGTGAGAGGAACGAACCGATTGGCGGCCTGGGAAACGAAGGCATCGGTGAAAAGCCGGTGTGCAGTAATTCTGTGGCCCGCGCATGTTCTCCCTCGCCGCTGCCAATCGAACGAACCACACATAACGAATCAGCCCTGGCTGCCAATCCCGGCAAAGTCTCTGCGAACCGTATATCGCTGACCGCGGTGGCAATCGATTTTCGTGGGCTGCCCGGTTTCGGATCAAAGGTGTCTAGTTGGCTCGGCCCGCCACCCATCCAAAGCACGACGCAACGACGGAACCGTCCGGCTGGATCGCCAGCGGCGAGCGACTGGTGAATTCGGCCACCCAACAGCGAACTGAATCCGAGTGCGGAACTGCGGCCAATAAAATTTCGTCGATTCAATGTCATCGGATTTGACCTCCTACCTTACGGTCTGGCGGTTGACAATCAGATCAGTCATTCATCATGAACTCGTTGCTGTGAACGAGTGCAAACAGCGTCGCTTGCGATCCGTACCTTGAAGTCACTTGTCGTTCGGATGGCGTCGGCAGCCTGCCGACGGTTGCCAAAAATGTAAGATCCACTTCTCGCAGTGGAACCGGGATCTCTCGTGCCAGTTGGCGGATCAACGTCTGCGTCGTCGGCTTCCAACGGTAGGGATCCGTCTCGGTCGCCGCTTGGGGTGTCGACTGGAACAGATTACGTACCGCCCCGGCTAATTCAGTCGGACCGGGCAGTGGCCGATCCAGTACGATTGCGACCGAGGCGAGCCATTGCTCGGGCAGCAGACTGCGGGTGTTCCTCGCTGCGAACAAACGCAATTGTTTGTCGGCCTGGTCGGTACGTTTGGACGGTGG
>JABDKS010000284.1 GCA_013002105.1 Pirellulaceae bacterium
GGCCATAGCCGCGGTTCCCAGGGCGCGTGACTGACACGAAACCGGGGCTATCGCCCATCGGCTGGTAGAAAATGACACATCGCGGCTACCTGGGGCCGCGTCGCAACTGTCGTAGCGACATCGACAATGAAGTTTCCCAACGGAACAGCGAACAGAGATCTGCGAGTCGCGCATTCATTTAGCCGCACGGCGATAGCCGCGGTTCCTCCAGCAAAACAACCGGGGCTATCGCCCAAACGGCCAATGAAAAGTGACGCTGTCCAGCTGGTTCAAACACGGCGAGGCGCAACATGCACGCTATCGTTTTCTGACATCGATGATGTATTTCATCAGGTCGTCGAACTCTTTACGGTTCTTTAATTGCTGCGCCAAGTTGGCAGGCATCAACGAAATTTTCGACTCTATGACTTCCTCGATATCGTCTTGCTTGATCTTGATCGGTTCCGGTTCGGCCAAGTTTCGCAAGACAATCTCTTTGTCATCTTCTGAAACCCGAATTCCTGTGTGCACCTTGCCATTGACGTCCAAGACATTCACCTGCGCGTAGTCCTTGTCAATCAGTTTGGATGGCCGCAGAATTGAATCGACTAATTGCTCGGCGGTCAGCTTCGTCTTGATTTTCGCCAAGTCGGGTCCAAGCCGAGCGGCTCCTTTGGGCGGCTGGTGACAGGCAAAGCAGGCCGCGGCTGATTGAAGAAACAGTTTTTTACCTCGCTGGACGTTCCCTCGCGCAATAGCAACTTTCGCCAATTCGCTCGGCGACGCCGCTAGCAACTCCGCTTCCAACGCCTCGTTGGAAAACTCTTCCACGTCGGGGGCACTACCATTGAGCCCTGCTTCCAAGGGATGCTCGGCGAGCAATTCTTCAGGTTTCCAAAAAGTGGAACGGCTGATTGTCTGCTCGCGAATTTTTTTGACGCTCGCGGGTCGCACGGGCGAGGCCTTATTGCCCCAAGTATTGCGAACGAAAGTCAGCACCGCAGCAAGTTCATCGTCTTTCAGTAGCGAACGAAAGGCGGTCATCGGTGGCACACCGCGCGACGGATCGTAGGTTTTACCGTTGACCTTCATTTTGCCCCAAACGCCGTGCAAGGTCATCTTGATCAGGCGGTCTTCGCTGCCGGTTACCCAGGGGCTACCGACGAGGGGAGGATAGACATTGGCACTGCCCTTGCCGTGCGTCAAATGGCACGTCGCGCAATGTGATTCGCGTTGGTAAACCTCCGCACCCAGTCGGTACACTTTTTTGTCAGCGCGACTGAGATGTTTGGGGGGAGTAAATTTTACAAATTCCTTTTCGGCTTCTGCCGCGAATTGACTCGCACCTTTGGTGTCAACGTTGTACCAAAAATGCTTGACCGTATTGGCAGCAACGACCGCGTGCTTGACGTCCGAGCTCAACAGCGCATTGAGCAACGCTTCGTCGCGTGCACCGTGTTGTTGGTGCAACCACAGTGCTTCGAGCAAATGATGGGCCTCGGTTTCATCGTTCGCATCAAAGTCCTTCATCCATTCTTTCGTTGCCGCGATCACGGCAGCAGAATCACGAGCACTCAATTCGACGCGGGTACGGTGACGAACACCGTTGACGGGGTGTTTCAAATTTTCCAACAGAGCCGTGATGCTCTGGTCGTGAATTTTGACGGGTTTTTGAAGCGGCCGATCTTTTACTGTCAGTCGAAAAATGCGGCCATGTTTGTGGTCACGATTGGGATCGCGAATGTTGTGTTGCATGTGTCCGATGATCGCGTTGTGCCAGTCGGAAACATACAGCGCTCCGTCCTCTCCAATGACTGCATCGGTCGGCCGGAAATTACGATCTTCGCTATTGAGCAATTCGAGGCCGGGGGTTCCCCAGACGTGTCCGAACTCTCTGCCTTTGTCATCGCCATCGCGATCAAGCGAGTATTGCTTGACACCCAGAAAACCGATCGTGTTACAAATCAAGAAGTCTTGTTGGATGTCGTCGGGAAAGTGTTCTGACGACATGATTTCGTCAGCCGCGACGGGTCGGAATTCTTTGGTCAAGAGCATGTGCATCTTAAAACCCTTGCCCTCGGGACGCACCTGGTATGACTTGCCACCCGTGCCGTCATTGGCATAGCAATATCCCCAGTAATCAAAACTGGTGCCGTGTGGGTTGGGGGCGTTGGCAGCGTGAGGCGTGATCGCAAATGTACGTGGGTCAAAGCGATACATCCCGGAGGCACCCAAATTCAGGTTTTGTTTCCAGGGTGTTTCGTGGTTATGGACCAGGAAGATCCCGCTTTGCCAATAGATCCCGCCGTCGGGGCCCATCACCAAGTTGTTGGCCGCGTGATGGGTGTCAGCTGTTCCAAGCCCCTGCAGCAGCGGGAATCGCAAATCGGCCTTGTCGTCGCCATCGGTGTCTTTGAGAAAGAGTAGATCGGGACCCGAAGTGACGATCACACCGCCACCCCAGAATTCGAAACCGAGCGGGTTATGGACGTGCGCAAAGATCTTGCGAGTATCGGCCCTGCCGTCTTTGTCTGTGTCTTCAAAGATCATCAGGCTGTCGTTCATTTCCTTGCCAGGTTCCCATTTGGGATACGTATTCCAGCTAGCCGCCCAAAGCCGACCTTTGGCATCAACCTGCATCTGCACGGGATTGGCCAGATCGGGAAACTGAACTTCCGATGCAAACAGGTTCAGTTCGTACCCGTCGGGAACCTTGATCTTTGCCAGCGATTCTTCGGGACTCAGGTAATCGATGCTGCCTTCCTTTGCGGCGCTGGAACTTTTGCTGCCACCGCCAACATTCGAGATCACGGTGACCGGTGGCGGAACATTGCTGTCGTCAACCTCCAAGTTCTCGCCTCTGGCGGCGGCCCAAATCACTTTGTCGCGATTGGCGGTCATCACGTCCAACATCACCAATTCATGCTTCAAGACATCCGCATTGCTTTGTCCATCAACGAATGTCAACGTCGACCGGCTGCCCCAGATGTCGTTGCCGTCCGTCGCGCGGTAGCGGTTGTGCCAATGCCAATTCTTGTCTTCGACCGCCGCATAAAGTTTGGAATGGATGTCGGAGGGAGGTGACGATTTGCCCACCAACGCTTGCGAGATGATCCCGGCGAGTTTCTGGTATCCCTTGGCATTCAGGTGGATGCCGTTGATCGTGAGCCGCTCGGAACTCGATTCGAACAAATCGAGCGTCGGCGAGTAAAGATCAACGAAAGTTGCGCCGGAGTCGGCTGCGGCTTGTTGCGTGGCCCGAGTGTAGGCGGCCAGGTTCGCATTCAGTTCAACGCCGTCAGGAAGGTTTGGGTCTCCCAAGTTTTGGTAGGCGATGGGGCTGAACAGAACGAAACGCAGGTCCTTGCCTTTCTCCTTGCGTAGCTGCGTGTACCGCTGAACCAGATTCACCAATTCGGCTCGATATGCATCCGCTTTCGCAGGTCCACCAAAGGATTCGTTGTATCCGTAGAAACTCAATACGACATCCGGAGCGACATGCTGCAGGTATTCGGCGTCGTTGGTGAACCCCTTATTGCGAGGTCTTTGGTTAACGATGTCCCCCGAAAAACTCATGTTTCGGAAGCTCACATTCATGCCCTTGAGTTGGTCCTGCAACACCGTCTCGACCCAAGGGTCATGCTGCATTCGATCGGCAAGCCCGTTGCCGTAAATGGCAACCACATCATTCTGCTCAAACGCGAACGGATCTGCGGCACGGACAGTCGTGCAAGCCGCCACGAATGAACAGATCACCAACATCAGCGTAAGGCGGTTTTTTAGCATGGATAACAAATCGAGATTCATGTTTTGGCTATTGGTTTGGTAGACGCGAATGTATTGCGAAGAAGTCCGCGAGGTGGTGGGAACGGCCTGGAAAGACCGCAGGTAGGCCCGATTGATTGTAGTCGAGACGACGAGATTCAAAAGGGACCGGCCCTGCCGAGGTTTCGATTCACAATAAACAGACGCTCAGCGAGCCAATCGACGCACTGACTCGCTGGGTGGGGACGACCAATCGCACTGGCCTGGCCGCATTCATTCGACTCCAGACGGAATCCAGACCTGCCCTTGTTGAACAGCACCACCTTGGAATCAGAACGCTGTGTTTTCCCGTCCCGATAGCCGCACGGCGATAGCCGCGGTTCGTTGCGAAAACGACTTCCGCGATCGCCCATCGGCTCATGAAAAGTGACGCTGTCCAGCGAGCCTCCCTGTGACAGGCCCCCAATCACATCCCAAATCGCGGTGAGAATGACAGCGGAAATCACTGTCCATCGAGTGATCGAGACACGGCGCCGAGAATCCAAGAACGTGTTTCTCTGTGAGGGTTGACCGCCAACCTAGTCGGGATTCGCACAGTTCACACGAAGGGGTGCCGACGACATTGACATCCGCACGCGCGTATCAAGTCAACGCGCGGATCTTCTACGGTTTCATTTGGGTGCTTGAGCGATGCGTATTGCCGCGATGCAACCATACTTTCTGCCGTATCTGACCTATTTCAGTTTGATAGCGTCGGCCGACCAATTTGTGATTTTTGACCCGGTGCAATATATCCGGCACGGCTGGATCAATCGCAACCGAATTCTGAAAGCGGGCATCAACGATTGGCAATACATCCGCGTGCCCGTCGCCAAACACTCTCGCGAAACACCGATCCGCGACATCACGATTGCCAACCATCACGATTGGAAATGCAAGCTCCGAGCACAAGTCGACCACTATCGCAAGAAAGCTCCCTTCTATTCCCAGGCCAAGGAACTGTTAGACCACTGCCTGGATATCCAGACTTCTAGCATCGTCGATCTGAACATCCACAGCTTGAGCGTGTTATGTGATGCTCTACGAATCGATTTTCAGACCGTTCGGTTCTCGGACATTCAGCATCGAGTTGATCCGCCACAACACGCCGGACAGTGGG
Source organism: Pirellulaceae bacterium (assembly GCA_013002105.1). The sequence continues at coordinate 4,904 of JABDKS010000284.1, forward strand.
CACTGCATATCTCAAAAGCCCTGCAAGCGACGTCCTATATTAACCCGGTTGGTGGCCAAGCCATCTTTCGGCCTCAGGAATTCCGACGTAGCGGCATTGAACTGCAATTCCTAAGCAATCCACTCACAGCTTACTGCCAAAGACGCGATCATTTCATCAGCGGACTTTCGATAATCGACGTTCTGATGTTCAACAGCCTAGATGAAACTCGCGATCGGATTATGGACGACGTGATCCTTTCGACACCGGCTGCTGTCAGCAAAGACGGGGTGGCTGCATGAACGGGCCGGAGATCGTTGGCGATTACTTGCACAAGGAGTATCCCAAACAATTTGCAAAGACAGAGTTTTGGAAGCAAATCAAACGAACCGTCAACGGAGAACCCGTTTCGGATCAAGACATCGATTTGATCGTGAAACAAATCATCTCGCAGTTGGATCTGCAGCCCAACGATCACTTGTTGGACCTGGGATGTGGCAATGGGGCACTCGCGTCCAGGCTATTTTCGCAATGCAAACAATACACCGGCGTTGATTTCTCGGAGTACCTCTTGAGCGTTGCCGAAGAATATTTTTGCCCTCGAGATGGCATCCGTTACATCCAGAGTGACATTCGGCAGACGCAAAATTTTGTTTCCGCCGCTACCAGTGCCAACAAAGTACTGATCTATGGATGCATCGGATATTTGCACAGACACGAAGTAAAGATGCTTCTGCACGACCTGAAGACGGCGTTGTGCGGATTGTCGACCATTTTGATTGGAAACGTGGCAGATGAAAGTCGGGCCGGCGAGTTTTTTCGTGCACGCAGCGTCAACGACTACCTTTTGGACGATCCCAGTTCGCCAATCGGCGTCTGGTGGGAACAAGCGGAATGGAAAAAGATTGGCGACGAATTGGGATTTCAAACAACATGTGTCTCGATGCGTGACGATTTTTACGGGAGTCGATATCGGTACGACGTCGTCTTCGAGAACAATCACGCACCAAAGTCGGTGGGTTAGCGATGGACCGACTTTTTCAAACACCCATTTCAACCTCCAATCTGTACACACCCGATAGGAATCGGCTGCGACAGATCTTGGATAGCGCATTTGATCGCGATGGAAACCTGGTAATCGGTTCGTTGGTATCGCGGTTGGAGACGCAACTATGCGATTATCACCAGGCGAAGTACTGTGTCACGTTTTCGACCGGTTTCTGGGCGCTGGTCGCTGCCGTTCAAATTCAATCGCTGCCTGGACGCAGCGAAGTGATTATTCCTTCGTTAACTTATCGCCGTCTCGCAGACGTGCTTCACTGGGCTGGCAAGATTCCCGTCATGGTCGATGTGGACCGCGAGACGCTGGCAGTGTGTTGCGATGCGGTCACCGCGGCGGTTTCCGACGAGACCGCTTTGATTCTAGCGGTCCACCCAATTGTCAATTGTTGCGACGTGATTAGGTTGCTGTCTGTTTCGGAGCAACGCGGAGTTCCGCTGATTTTTGACGCGGTCGAATCAGTCCACGAAACCATCAATTCAAGGCGTATTGGCTCGTTCGGCGTGGGCGAAGTGTTTTCGTTTCACGCCAGTAAACTCATCAACGGGTGCGAGGGCGGATACGTTTGTACCAACGATCGAAAATTCCGTGATCAATTGGTTCACTTTAAGTCCGATCCAGGGACTGGAATCAATGGCGTATTGTGCGACGGACACGCTGCGCTGGCGATTGCCGGATTGGAGGAAATCGAAACCAATCTGGCTCACAATCGAATCCTCTACGAAACCTATCAGCACGAATTGCGTGACTTTCCAGGTATTCGATTATTGCGATTCGATGAGAGCGAGCAAACATCGTTCAAAAATGTTGTGGCCGAAGTGACCGACGATTTCGGAATGGACCGCGACGACTTGGTCAGCCGACTGAACGTCGACGGAATCTTGGCGCGAGCGTATTACTATCCCGCGCTGCATGCAAAAACGTTCGATTATGACGTAAAGCGAATGCAGGTACCCATCGCCCATGACGCGATGCACCGCTTCATCAACCTGCCGTGTGGGCAGATGGTCAGCGTCGGCGACGTCGTATCAACCTGTCGACAGTTGAAATCTCTTCACATCGCAAACAAGGCAGCTTGAGAAATGTCGACTGACCAGAATAGTCCGAACTGGCTGAACGCCAGCGCGCAGACAGCCCATTCTGCTCTGCTGGTAGATCGTGCTTCGCTGGTGACTGCCGATGACTACAGGGACGTCTTTCGGCAAATTTGCACAAATCGATATTTCACCAATCACGGGCCGCTCGCCAAGCAGTTCGAGCAGATGCTGGAGGACTTTCTGGAGATCGAAAACGTGGTTTCGGTAGGGAATGAATCGCTGGCACTACTGATCGCGATCGCCGGTTTGAATCTAACAGGCGACGTGATCGTTCCTGCGTTTCGTGGGCAGTTGCCCACGCAGATCTGCAAGCGACTGGGGCTGCGGGTTCGACACTGCGACGTTGATCCAGAAACCCACCAGGCGTCCATCGAGTCAGTTTCCGGAATGATTAATGATTCCACCGAAGCGGTGTGCATCATCGAGACGTGGGGGAATCGCTGCGATCAACGGATGGTGGAATGGTTGTGTCAAAAGGGAATTCGCGTGATCGTATTGGCGATCGATTCTTTTGGCAGCGCTACTGATGGCCGATTTGTCACGCGAGGTGATCGGGTCGTTACCGTATACGGGTTTGGGCCGCATCAAATCGTATCGGCAAATCAGGGTGGCGCCATCGCCGTCAGTGACAATCAGTTGGCTGAGCGTTATCGAAACATCCGCAGCAGCTACGGAACACGCAGCAAGGTGGACGTCAAAGCGACCTGCAACGGACGGTTTAGTGAGTTTCAAGCCGGTGTTGGGATCGCCAGCTTTCAATACTT
>JABDKS010000712.1 GCA_013002105.1 Pirellulaceae bacterium
TGTCTATGTCGTCAGCAGCACCTACACCGACAAGTCATCGGACTGGATGATCAGCGCGATTTTTGGCCACAACGGAAAACCGATCGCACAGGCCGACGATTGGGGCACGATCGCGATCACCGAAGTCGACTTGAACCGACCGATGCACTGGCATTCGTTGGGTGATTTCAAGGCCCAAATCCAAGCTCATCGCCCCCGATTGTCGCCTGTCCCCTAGCAGATTCAGTACCGCACACATCGTCGCACTGACAACTTCGATATCCAGCTCACTGCAATCGGTTTACTCCGTTCCGCATGCCCCCCTGCCCTACCCTTCTGGTTTTCCCACTGCCATGATCCGAATCGCTACTCTCGGCGGCATTTTGACCGTGACCTTGTTGGCGTTAACCGCCAATGCGTCAGATGAGTTTCAACTGCGACCCAACGACCGCATTGCCTACATCGGCAATACCATGGCCGATCGTATGCAGCATCACGCTTGGCTGGAAACGTACATCCACGCATTGCATCGCGAACATCGATTGACGTTTCGCAACCTTGGTTTCTCGGCCGACGAAATCACGACGCGTCCTCGGTCCAAAGATTTCGGCACCCCCGATCAGTGGTTATCCAAGGTTCAAGCGGACGTGGTGTTCTGTTTCTTTGGCTACAACGAAGCGCTACGTGGGGAGAGGGAACTTAAAAAGTTCAAATCCGATCTCTCCAACATGATCGATCAAATGCGATCACAGCAGTACAACGGTTCGTCCCCACCGCGTTTGGTCGTTGTATCACCGATCGCCCACGAAAACTTGTACAGTCCCCATCTGCCCGATGGATCAGAGAATAACGCCAAACTGGCGATCTACACCGAGACGATGCGAAACGTTTGCCAGGCAAAGGACGTGACCTTTGTCGACGTATTCAAACCGAGCGAGCAACTTTACGCTGACACCGACAAGCCGCTGACAACCAACGGAATTCATTTGCTTGATCACGGCAACCAGGCGATTGCAAAAGTAATCTTGCAACAGCTTTTCCCAAACAAATCGGTACCCGAGGACGTCGCGAAACTTCGCCAAGCCGTGCTGGACAAAAACTATCATTGGTTTAGTCGTTATCGCGTCGTCGATGGATACAACGTTTTTGGCGGACGCTCCAAACTCGCCTGGCATGGTCAATCCAACGCAGACGTGATGCAGCGAGAAATGGAAATTTTTGACGTCAAAACCGCCAATCGTGACGAGCGGATATGGGCGGTCGCTGCCGGCGGAGATCTGCAAGTCCAAGACGACAACTTGCCGGCCGAATTACCGGTGGTGACGAACAAGAAAGGTCCGCTTAAAGACGGTTCGTGGCCCTACTTGGGCGCCCAGGAAGCGATCGACAAGATGGTGATCCACGACGGCATGGATGTGAATGTGTTTGCCTCCGAAGAAATGTTTCCGCGGCTGATCAATCCGGTGCAATTGGCTGTCGACACCGACAGCCGACTTTGGGCGTCGGTTTGGCCCACTTACCCGCATTGGAATCCAACGCAAAAGTCACGCGATGCTCTGGTGATTCTGCCAGACGAAGACCAAAACGGCGTGGCCGATGATTGCATCATCTTTGCGGATGAACTGAACAGCGTAACCGGTTTCGAATTTTGGAATGGTGGTGTGCTGGTCGCCGCACCACCGGAAATTTGGTTTTTAAAAGACACCGATGGGGATGAAAAAGCGGATTTGAAAATCCGCATGTTGCAGGGTGTCTCAAGTGCCGACACGCACCACAGTGCCAATGCGATGTTGATCGGTCCTGACGGTTGGTTGTATTGGTCGCGCGGCGTGTTCAACGTTGCCAATTTTGAGACACCCACCAGAACCTACCGCAGCGGATCGACAGGTGTGCATCGAATCAACCCCCGCACTTTCGAAGTGGAATTTCATTTTCCGATCGGCCCGAATCCGCACGGCGACGTGATTGATCGCTGGGGCTACCAATTCGTCAACGATGGTACTGGCGGAACGGGTAGCTACGTCAACATCGGCAAGGGCATCGGTAACAAACAGTGGTTCAAGAAACGCGTACGGCCCGTGCCGGCCACCGGACTGCTGTCCAGCGGCCACTTTCCCAAGGAACTCGACGGAAACTTTCTGATCTGTAACGCAATCGGTTTCTTGGGCGTGCTGCAACACGAGGTGCAATACAACGGCGCGGATATCACTGCCACCGAGATCGAGCCAATCCTGGTCTCATCGGACCCCAATTTTCGACCCAGTGATGTCGAGATGGGCGGCGACGGCGCCTTGTACGTCGCCGACTGGCACAACACGCTCATTGGTCACATGCAGCACAACATGCGAGACCCCAATCGTGATCACGAACATGGACGCATCTACCGCGTCACGTCAATCGGCAGACCCTTGGACAAGCCTGCCAGGATGAAGGGGAAACCGATTGCGGAAGTCTGTGAGAATTTTTTTGCGATCGGCAACAGCGCTCGGTACCGTGCACGATTGGAACTAAGCAGTCGCGATGCGGCGGATATCGTATCTCAAGTGCAAACATTCGCTGATTCCCTCGATCCAAAAATCGATGGCGCAGAGCGTGATGAAGCTCAAGCGTTGCTGGAATGTTTGTGGGTTTTCGAAGAACAGCGGATCGTGAATCTCCCGCTATTGAAAAAAGTTTTTCAAGCCAACGAACCGCGCGTCCGTGCCGCTGCGATCCGCACGCTCTCGCATTGGGCTGGGCGCGTCGACTCTGTCAGTTCGCTGCTGGCAACCGCTGGTCGTGATCCATCGCCGCTCGTACGAGCCGAAGCGGCCAAGGCGGCAGTAGAATTCGGCGGTGTCGATGCTGCCGAGGTTATCTTCGACGTTGCAACACGTTCAACCGATCCGGAATTGGAAACCGTGCTTGCGTACGCCAAAAAGAACATCCACGTTGATGCAATCATTCAAGAATCGATTGCGCTGGGCCGCCCGTTAAGCTCCGCGGCACAATCGTACGCATTGGCAAACGCCGGTATCAACGACTTGATGAAGATGGACAAGACGGACGCGGTCTATCATGCAATTGTCAATCGCCCCAACGCAACGGTCGTCGACTTGGACAATGCTCTCGCTGGACTTGCTGACCTGAGCGGCAAGCCAGCCTTGGACGTTCTGATGGCATTGATCGACGAGGCGCGTGACAATCCTGACGGAAACGTTATTGGCCTCGGCCAACTGTTGGTCAAGCAGTCACCACACGATTTGAACCGCGTACGCCAAAGAATCGAAGACATCGCAGTCAACGGAGAGACCCCTGAACTAAAGCGACTTGGTTACGCGGCGTGGGTCGCTGCGGCAGGACCGGGTGATGCCTTTTTGGCGGCGTCAAAGAACAAGGAAAATCTGCGAGACTTTTTGGACGCGGTGCCTTCGGTTGATCCCCAAGTTCGCGGCCAACTCTTTGCCAAAGTGCGGCCCCTAATCTCCGATCTACCGACACATTTAAAGGCCGAATCGTCGTCCGCTTCGCTGGCACAACAGGGCATCCAAGTCGAGTACTACTATCCCAGTGCGAGTAATGTCGCCATCGAGACGCTCGACAAGATGGAACCCAAAGCCGTCGGCATCGTTCCTGAGATCGTGATGAGTGTTCCTCAGAGAAAGCAAGACGACAAGTTCGCACTCAGATTCACCGGTGACTTGAACGTTCCGCAACCGGGTGTGTACACGATTTTTGTCGCGTCAGACGATGGCTCGCGAATTTACTTAGATGACAACCTGCTGATCAATCACGATGGACTGCATGGAATGTCCGAACGCAAAGCATTCATCCATCTGCCCGCCGGCAGACACAAACTGGTGGTGACGTATTTTGACAATGGCGGCGGCGACGGATTGAAAGTGACGTGGCAGGGCCCCGGATTCGCAAAGCAACCGATTGCCGCGGAGCGTCTGGCCATCCGAGGTTGTGAAACATTGCACGACGTAGCAATCCGCGCACTTTGTTCGATTCCCGGTCACGACGCTGCCAAATTCAATTCGTTGGCGTCGTTGGTCGCGCAGGGCAAAAGCCGTCCGTCCGCCATCAACGCTCTACTATCACTGCCCGAATCGTCGTGGGCAACGAAGCGTATCGGCCCGCTGGTCGATAACCTGATCGGTTACTTGAGCGAAATGCCCGCACGCTATCGCACCGGCGCAGCAGCAGCCGATGCGATTGCGCTGACCAAATCACTGGCCAAGAAACTTCCCCTTGACGTTGCGAAATCGATTGAGGCCCGACTGCAGAACCTGGATGTTCGTGTGATTGCGATCGGAACGGTTTCCCATCGGATGATTTACGACAAAGAGCGAATTGTTGTGCAGAGCGGCAAGCCGGTGGAGTTTCGTTTTTCCAACACCGACGCGATGCCGCACAACTTTGCGATTGTCGTTCCCGGAGCATTGGCAGAAGTCGGTGAATTGGCGGAGTCCACCGGTCGCGATGCCGATGCGATGGACCGGCATTACATCCCCCAATCCAACAAGGTGCTGCTGGGAAGCAAGCTGTTGCAACCCGGCGAGAGCCAAGCCATCAGTTTCGATGTGCCCGACCAGGTCGGAGTCTATCCCTACGTGTGCACTTATCCTGGGCACTGGCGGCGAATGTATGGAGCGCTGTATGTCGTCAATGACTTGGAATCGTATCAACGTCGCGGCGAGACCTATCTAACGAAAATCGATTTGCCGATTCGAGACGAACTGCTGAAAATGAACACGCGGTCACACACGTGGACCTACGACGAACTGGCCGGCGACGTGAAATCGTTGCCTCACGGTCGATCGTGGGAAGTTGGAAAAGAACTCTTTAAAGTCGCTAGTTGCGTTGGCTGCCATCAACTTAACGGCGAAGGAAATGTTTTTGGTCCCGACTTGGCGAAACTGGAAGACAAAAAGCATACGACCGACGCGATCTTGCGGGCAATCGTCGACCCGTCCAAGGACATTGACGAAAAGTACCAATCGAACGTTTTTGTTCTCGACGACGGCAGCACGATCACTGGCATGATCGTCGAAGAAACTGATCAGAGGGTCGAAGTGGTCGTCAATCCTTTGGCCAAGGACAAAGCCACCTCGATCGACGCCGTGGAAATCGTGGACCGTAAAAAGTCCACCGTCTCTCTGATGCCTCAAGGCTTGTTGGACCGTTTATCTCGCGAAGAAATCTTGGACCTGATTGCTTACGTGTACGCCAAAGGTGACTCAAAGCACATGCTCTTTGGTGATCACAGTCATCATCGCGAATGACGCCACCGCCGCACGGCTGGGTAGACCCTAGACCCCGCCGTCTACGCACCAACGGTGCAAATTAGCGGGGATACGACTGTCGATTTTGGAATCGTTGTCGCAAGAATTCGTACGAAGACCGATTCGATGGTTGGGCTAGCTGCAGGGCCGTATCAAGCTCTTTTTGGGCAGCAACAAAATCACCTTTTTCGGCCTGTGCGACCGCGAGTGCCAGTCGATATACCCAACCGGTTCCATCGTCCAATTCGACCGCCCGCTGCGCGTGCGCCAACGCAAGGTTGCCATCACGAATCGGCCCGGTCGCGAGTGCCCAGGCAAGTTTGTAGTGGCCCATTTTCAATTGAGGATCCGTCAGAACAGCGGCTTGATACTTTGCGATCGCAGTCGAATATTGACGCGACTGAAGGGCCCGCTCGGCCTGCGAGAATCTGTGGCGGGCGAGATAGTCCAGCGCGATATGAAGTACTTCTGTCAGATAGCCATCATTGCGAACATCGGGGATATTCGGCAATGATCCGAACGAATCGTCCACCGGTACCGATGCGGCTTGATAGGCAACGAACGCCGATTGGTTCAAAGGCACCGCCTTGCGTTCAATTTGCTGACGGTACGTATCAACTCTCTGATTCAGATCCTGAAAAAACGTTGACCCAGCGCGGCGAGCGTCCGAGAGCGACTGCAGCCTGCCCTTGAGTTTTTCATCGATGCCGTGATCTTGGGCGACAAAGCTGGCTGGTGAAATCCGGTCGAATTCCAATGTGTACGGCAGTGTTTCCTCACGCGTATCGGCGACACCTGTCAGAGATGGCAATACCACGTCCGATTCAACGCCCTGCACCTGAGTGCTGTCACCCGACGGGCGATAAAAACGCTGTATCGTCAGTTTCAGTTGGCCAAAATCGGTGTTTGTATTCTTGAACAATTCTTTGCCCAAGTCCCGCAAGTTCGCGACCAATCCCGAACCGTGCGTGCGATCGTCTCCGATCACAAGTGCACGCCGATAATCCTGCAATGCACCCGCAAGTATCTCCGCCCCGCTGGATGTCAAACGACTGGTCAAGACAACCATCGGTTTACCGTTCAACATCGCCGCCTGCGTTCCACCGTAGGACTGCACGTTGTCATCGCGGCCTTTCACCTGCAAGATGTTTCCGGAGCCGATGAACAGCGACGCCGTGTCGATGCATTCCTGAAGACTTCCTCCCGTGTTGGTTCGCAGGTCCAGCACGATCATGTCGACTTGCTCCGACTGAAAACGGCGCAAGATTTCATGCACATCTTTGGTCACGGAAAATGCGAGCTCCTGCTTTTCGCCAACACGATGCCAATCGCGATAAAAACTTGACAGATAGATAAATCCAACTTTGGCACGTCGTCCATTTGGCAGCAGATCGCCAGTGAGTACGGTCGACTGAGCCTTCTGCAGATCAAACTTTTCTCGCGTGATGGAGTAGATTCGTGCCTCGAACTTGCCGTTGGGAATGACCTTCAACCTTGCCACCGTGCCCGCCTTTCCGCGGATCAACTGCACCGCGTCCTGCATGATCATGCCGCGAACGTCGACAAACGCTCCTGTTGCACCCTGACCCACCGCGATAATGCGATCGCCCTGTTGGAGCTTGCCGTGGTGATAGGATGGACTACCGTAAATGATCTTTTGAACCTGCAAATCTCCGTCAACAATTTTCAACGAAGCGCCGATTCCCGTCATTTGCTGCTCGTTTTGAATCCGCAGATCTTGCCATGATTCGGACGAATAGTAACTGGAGTGTGGATCGAAGGCATGCAAAAACTGATTGATGGCAAGTTGCAAGAGATCCTCGTCGGAGTTTTGCTTCATCCGATCGAACCCGCTTGCATAGCGGACGAAAATCTTGTGACGCGATTCATCCACTGAGACACCCACGGCGATGTCTTTGAGCAACTCGTATTTCACTCGCTTCCGCCACCGTTCACGAATCTCCGCCAGATCATCAGCGAACCGACGTGACTGAAAGTCGGTGGTGATTTCTTCGTCCAGTGAAAAATCAGGCTCGAGTGCCAACAAATTCCGCAGGTCTTGGACACGCTCATCGGCTCGCAGCAAAAATTTGCGGAAAATTTCGTAGCAGAAACCAATATCACCTCGACGAATCAATGTACCCAGTTCGTAGCGATACCGTTTAAATTCATCGATGTCCGATTGATAAAAGTACATTCGTTGTCGATCAATCGAATCGATCAGGTTATCGAACGTGCGTCGACTGATCTCGTCGTCGATGGGCCGGCCAGATAGATGATGCCGCTCCATCATCGTCGCAACGAGACGAACAATTGTGGCCGACTTGGAATCGGGATTTTTCAAGTGCGGAGTTTCTACCGGTCGCGACTTCAAGACCGGTAGACTGGCAACGCTCGGCGCGGCAACGCGTAATGGACGCGAATCGATTGCCGGCATCGCCGGCTTGGAGGCGGAGTAGTCAGCCGGTGGGGATCGCTGGGAACCTACCGCATCCGTTCCCCTCGACGGCGCCAAGACAGATCCTCCGTAGAACGTTACCACGACGGCATCGCCTTTGCTCAGACGGGCACCCGCATCAGGCTCCTGTGCGTAAACCGTCAATGGTTTGACACCGGCCGGCGCAGATAGGCCGACTTCGAATTTCGCGATCAACCCCGCGTCCTCGATCACCTTTTTCGCACTTGCGGCTTGGCGTCCAATCAGAATGGGCACTTTCATTTCCGCGCGACGAGCAGGATTCGACGAACGAATCGTCACGAGCTGGCCAGGAACCACCGTCGCTGTCGACCGTGCGATCTTAGCTTCGATCACATCGCCGTTGACCTGGCTGACCGCAGCTACGCCAACGCGTGCTTTGCCAACCCCGGGTAGTTCGATAAAGATCTCGCAAGGATCACCTACGACCGGTAGCCAATCGCCATCGACGCTGACCGTCATCAACTTGCCATCGGTCGACTGGACAAGGCCTGAAATCTCCTCCGCCGCCAGCGACTCGGACAACAAGAACACGGACAACAAGCCAACGACTGAACCAATTTTTGACGCGTTCATCATGCCACTCTCCAAACGTGAGTGAAAGTTCAGTCCAGCATCATTTTATGCGATTGGTTCGACCAACACCAATCAAATGCGAAAACGAATGCACTCTTGTTCACGCATTTCAACTCGGTTAAATCATTTGCCGCGTCGGTTCCCAATCCTATCAATACGCGGAATGTTCAACCGTTCGCATAACAGAGTGGATTGTCATGCTATAGCCGACGCATCTTGATGCCGGTCGAGGGTCCCATCGTGATGTTGCGGCGTTTCTGCACGACCGGATTCGGTTCGCACAACGCGAACTCGTTTTCGCTCAGAAGAGTCCCCAGGACGATCGCCATTTCGTACATCGAAAAGGCGGCTCCCACACAACGTCGCTTGCCGCCCCCGAACGGCAAATACTGCGATGGCGTGTATTTGCGGTCGATGAATCGCTGCGGATTGAAATCGTAAGGCTGCTCGAAAACTTCCGCGTTGTAATGAGCCAAAATCGGCGCCGGGGCAATCGAGAAACCAGCAGGAAGCTCGTAATCCCCGAACCGCATCGGGGTCCGCAACTTTCGCATCATCTCTGTGATGATTGGGTTCAATCGTAACGTCTCGGCAATGATCGCCTTGAGCAGTGGCAAACTTGCCAATGTCGCGGGCGACAGATCGGCTGCAGCTCTAATCTCAGTTCGTAGCCGATCGAGCCACTGCGGATGTTGGTGCAGATGATAGAACGCCCAAGCCAACGCGATCGCGGTTGTCTCGTGACCGGCAAACAACATCGTGCCGATTTCCTCGAATAGATGTTGCTGCTCGATCGGCTGGCCGTCTTCGTAAGTCGTCGACGCCATGATCGACAAAATATCTTCTCGCGTGGCCAACGAATCTCCTCGACTCTGTAGTTCTTTTAGCAGGACAGCGTGCATCCGGTCACGCGCCGCTGTGAACCGGTCCAGAAAACTGTATCCGAAAAATGGAAAATGTGTTTTGGGCGAGAAGAACAAAAGCGGCGATGTACGATCCAACACACCTCGTGTGGCCTGCTCGATTTGTCGTCTCGTTTCCGGCTGATCAGCACCAATCACCGTTCTGACAATGACCTGCAACGAGATCTCCGTCGTCACATCGATGGCCTGAAATGTCGCGCCCACCTGAATCGGTTCGATCACCGACCGTGCGACCTCCTGCATCGCTTGGCCGTAGGCCTTCATTCGGTCGCCATGAAACATCGGAGCCATTAACTTGCGTTCACGCCGGTGTTCGTCCCCGTCCATCATCAATAGCGATCCGGCACCCAAGATCGGTTTCATCGACTTTGTCGCAAACACTTCGTAGTGACTCGGATCACCGCTAAAGACTTCTTCGATCAAATCAGCACGCCCGGTAATCACGACCGGACCGTTGAGTGCGTTGACCAGAAAGGGATCCCCGTATTGTTTCACCCACTGATTGAATACCTTGGCGGGATCACGAATGATTCTGAGCGTTGGCATCAGTCGCCCACGCGGTCCCGGCGGTATTTTTTTCGCCCAGGCGAGATCTGCCGACATGACGTTTGGTCTTATGCTGTGTGCACTGAGATGAGAATCTGAATCGCTGGTCTACTGAGGCCAATTCAAATGCCGATGGAGGAATTCATAAGTACCCTGACCGTTGATTGTATGTGGTCCGTCAAAAAATTCGATCTCGACCCGGTCGCCAATCCCCAGTTTGTTGTAATGGCGTCTTATCTTCGCAAATTCCCACGCGACCCATTCATCGATTCCCACCCCGTCGTCATGCCCTCGTTCGACCATCAAGGGTCGCGGTGTCATTAACATCCCCAATTCCGCGTAGTTGGCGACATGCCCCATGTTCCATTCAAAGATCTCGTACTCACCGGTCCACACGTAGCTGAACGGAGCATCGGTCGAAGCGTTCTTCGCGACCCACTCGTTGAAGTCGGCCGAACAGATCGACAAGCAGTAACCCGGCTCATCGGCGGTGGGCACCAGCAAGGGTGGAACGCGCATCGCCGTCTTGCCGCCGTAGGAGAGGCCGTAGAAACCCATTCGTTCCGGATCCACGTTGGCAAGTGTCGAAAGCCAGCGCAGCGTCACGCGATGTTGCTCGATGATGTAAGAAAAGAGGGAACGTCCCAGTGGATTTGATTTTCGCTGCAACGTACGGAAAGCATCCTGGCCACGATAAGGATTTTGGGGCGCGTAGACGATGAAACCGCGACGTGCCAGTTCGGCACTGAATGCTTTGTAGGCCCGATAAGCCTTGGTGTCGGGACCACTGATCGTGTCCATCGGCGTGCCTTCGAGTCCATGCTGACAGACGACGACAGGACGCTTTTCATCCTCGCGGATCGCTTTTGGCAGCAACAATATCCCGGCTGCGATCACGTCCGGATATACATCCAAAGTGATCTCGTAGCCACGGTACTCGGGTTCGTCGATCACCAGTCGACTGCGTGGATTCGGAGGCATCGTCGGTACCGACAGTTTGCCAATCAACTCCCGATGAACCGTGGCGCGAAGTTTCTTTGCGGACTTCGTCGCGGACTGTAAATC
>JABDKS010000301.1 GCA_013002105.1 Pirellulaceae bacterium
CTGCAAACTATCGCGTAGCCGCATCGCCGACCGATCGTTTTGACCAACCTCTGGTGTTTTGACCGACCTCTGGGACCATTGACACTCTGGCGTGCAAAGCGGGGGGCGTGACACTGGCGTGACACAATCGGCTAAACTGGTGCCGATCGCATTGGCGATTGGCACAGCACGTTTGGTTCTCTTTTGGTTACCGTCAGGTTGCATCATGCTTGTGAAACGTTTCATCATTGGATTGTCCGTTGCGGTATGGATTGGCCTGTCAGCGTCTTTGTCGGCAGCAGACAAATCCGCGTCGGGTGTTGATCAAGCGACCGTCTGGGTGACATCGGTCGCGCAAATCGGATCGACGGATCAATTCGTGGCGGCAACCGCCGACGGACTGTTGTTACGTGAGTCGACGGTGATGACCTTTGACGCGAGCGACACCAGCCAATTGACGCCGCTGTACACCCACCCCGCCGCGGCTTGGGTGGTGGACGCAAGCGACGACGGTCAGACGATCGCGAGCGTCGACTATCGCGGCAACTTAGTGGTCTACGACATGAAGTCGAAGAAGCCGACGACTCACGAAAAAGCATTTGAGCGGTGGTGCCAGGCAATGTTGGTTTCGCCGGACGGCAAGCAGGTCGTCGCTGGCAACGAAGCGGGCAAATTAATGTTGTGGGATCTGGCCAGCGGTAAGGTCAGCAAGTCAATCGAATTGGACGAGCATGCGATTACCGGTTTGTCGATCTCGCCCGATGCAACCCAGCTAGCTGCAAGCGATGGAGCTGGGCATATCCACTTGTTGAAATGGCCCAGCCTCGAAGAGGTGGCGATGATCGAAGTCAGCAAGGAAACGCTATGGTGTGTTGCGTTCAGCAACGATGGCAAAAAGTTGTTCGCCGGCAGCAGTGACCGGCACCTTTATCAAAGCGATGCCAAGGCAGATGCAAAAGCGACCAGCGTCGCCAAAGGCAAAGATTGGATCACTCGAATCGCGATTTCGCCCTCCGGTCAGGTTGCGGCCTCAGAGGTCGGCGGACTGCTGCACTTTCCATCGCTCGGCGGAACCGATTCGATGGAAGCCAAAAGCGGCGTGTGGGCTTTGTGTTGGAACGGCGACGAGCAACTGATCGCCGGAACGCGAAAAGATGGCTTGGTAACGGCAGGCAAGACTTGGAAATGGACGGAGACTAAAAAAGAAGAGCCGAAAAAAGACGAAACCACCGACAAACCGCCAGCCAAAGAAGCTGACAAAAAAACTGACAAGGAAAAATCGGATGCCAAGAAGCCCGAGGCTCCCGAAAAGGAGAAGCCGAAGGTAGAAGAGAAAAAGGTGGAAGAAAAAAAGGCAGGTGAAAAGAAGCAAGCGGATGCCGAGAAAAAAACCGATGCCCCGAGTGCCAAGGCGGACGATAAAGATCCGCCGGTAGAGGCAACGACTACCGGGAAAGAGACTCCCGAGAAAAAGGCGGCCGAGAAGAAGGACGAGAAAAAATGAGTGACCAAGAGGTCGCTACCGAAAGTTCCTCACGTGAACCCCAGCGTGGCAAGGAGTACGTGGTTCGCTGTGGGTCGATGCGGATTCTGGGGGTCATGAAGGCCCGCGACGAGTATCGTTATGGTGACGAAGTGGTCGTGCGCAGCGATCGTGGCACCGAGATTGGGACGGTACTGTGCGAAGCGACTTCGGCCGCACAATCAAATCTGCACGAGCCGACGGCCGGTCGAATCATCCGGCGATTGAGTCAAGACGATCAATCGCAATGGAGCCACTTGCAAGGTTTGGTGGGCGAAGACATGGACGTCTGCCAGAAGTGCGTAGACGAGTTGAAGCTGGCGATGCAGTTGGTCGATGTGGAGCGGATTCTGGGGGGGGAGCGAATTGTCGTCTATTACCTGGCTGAGCAAAGAGTCGATTTTCGGCAATTGGTTCGGAATTTGGCGTCCCAATTCCAAACACGGATCGAAATGCGGCAAATTGGGGTCCGCGATGAGGCAAAATTACTGGCTGATTACGGGGATTGTGGCCAACCGATCTGCTGTGCGACGCACTTGAGTAAAATGCCACCGGTGTCGATGAAGATGGCAAAGTTGCAAAAAGCGACCTTGGATCCGACAAAGATTTCGGGCCGTTGTGGTCGATTAAAATGCTGTCTACGGTACGAGTTTGATGCTTATGAGGAGCTGGCCGCGGAATTGCCCACTGTCGGGAGTGAGATTTTGACGCGGGAAGGCAGCGCATTGGTATTGGCTCACGACATCCTGTCGCAACAATTGATGATTAAGATGGATGACAGTCGTCGAATATTAATTCCATTGGGAGATGTGGTTCGCGTGACCAAGGAAGCGACGCAACCAACCAAGAAGAAAAGTCGCCGTGGGAAGCAGCCATCGAAACAGGACGAGTAATTAGGGATAATTGGATACCATCATGAATTCGCCGTTACAAGCGATGCGGAATCTGCTGGACGAGGACGCACGATTTAAACTCGAAGCGTACCAGTTCATTCGCGAATCATTGCAATACGCTCACGAGCACTTGGACCTGCCCGACGTTGCTCACGCGACCGAAGGCGATGTGCCTGTCGATCAGCCGAAACCGAAACACGTGACCGGCCAGGAACTGTGCCAAGCCTGTCGTCAATACGCGCTGGAACAGTACGGGTATCTGTCGAAGATGGTGTTGGCAAGTTGGGGAATCGAATCGACCAGTGATTTCGGTGAATTGGTCTACAACTTGATTCGAATCGAACAGATGCGAAAAAGTGAAACCGACCGCCGAGAGGACTTCGATGACGTTTACGATTTTGACGCAGCGTTCGAGCCGACGTTCGAGTTCACGCCACGCAATGCGGACTAGCTGGACAGCGCCACTTTTCGCGCAATACAAGCCCGAAGCGCAAGCGAGTGAACTATTTACGTCGGAACACACTCGCTTGCGCTTCGGGCTTGTAAAGATCGGCATTTCATCCAGAAAGTGGCGCTGTCCAGCTAGCGTTGGTAGCCGCTGGCTACTGCTGGCCGTCGCGTCGCTTTTGAGTGCCGCCTGCCAGGCCCAACCTCCGGCAGTGATCGACGCGCCTGCCGTGGTGGATACTCCCACCGCAACCGACTCGGCGACTGATCCGATTGCGACAATCGATGCGCCGGCGGACCGTGGGACGGATTTAGATTCCGCGGTGTCAGATCGGCCCAAGCCAGTCGAGCGTGCGAGAAAAACGTATCTCGGTCGGGTCCTTGCCAAACCGATGTCGCACTTGGGAGCGTCTTGGTTGATCCGCCCCGAACGCGACGAAGAAGAACGAGCGTCAGAGTCGTTCAAGCAATTGAAGTTGACGGAGGGCATGACGGTTTGTGATCTCGGCTGCGGCAACGGGTACTGGACGCTGCCGATGGCTCGCGATGTTGGAGCGACCGGCAGAGTGTTGGCAGTGGACATTCAGCGGGAGATGCTAAAGAAGCTAGTGATACGGGGCGCGAAAGCAAAATTGGAAAATATCGTTCCCGTGTTGGGCGACGTGGACGACCCCAATCTGCCGGCGGGTGAAGTCGACTTGCTGTTGATGGTCGATGTGTATCACGAGTTTTCTCATCCGCAATCGATGCTTTGGGCAATTCGCAACTCGTTAAAACCGGAGGGCGTCATCGCTCTGCTGGAGTACCGCGAAGAAGACCCCAAGGTTCCGATCAAACCGCTGCATAAGATGTCAAAGCGGCAAATCATGAAGGAGTACGAGGCCAACGGGTTCAAGCTGGTCCGCGAATACAACAAGTTGCCGTGGCAGCACCTGATGTTCTTTGCCCGCGACGACAGTCCGCTGGAGAAAATTGAACCGATGCCGGCCTCAGAAGTCCTTCAAGCACTTCCGAGTGAGTGATCTGAAGTAAACTCTTGGGCAATGCCGGCATCTGCCGGCCTCTTTCCCCAACCCATTTGGCACATTTCAGCGACAAGGTTCTCCGCCATGAGTCCATCGGTCCGGATCCGACTTTCGATCATGATGTTCCTCCAGTTCTTTGTTTGGGGAGCCTGGTATGTTACCGCACCGAACTTCTTGGGCACGATTGGATTTCAAGCCAGCGATTTGGGAAACACGTACTCGGTGGGGCCGATTGCGGGACTCATCACACCGTTGTTTGTTGGGTTGATCGCCGACCGGTTTTTTGCCGCTCAAAAGGTACTTGGCATACTTCACCTACTTGGTGGAGCGATATTCTTTGCCGCAATTACGGTGATGAAAGGCGATTCACCGTCGCCGTCAGTTCTGAACTGGGGCTTTTTTCTTGGCTACATGCTGACGTACTTTCCGACGTTGGCGCTGACCAACACGATCGCAATGAAAAACATGTCGGATCCGGAAAAAGAGTTCCCGGGAATTCGCGTGTTGGGGACGATCGGATGGATTGCCGCCGGGTTCGCGTTGACCTTGACCGGGTTCGAAACGACGGTCGGCATGTTCTACATGGCGGGTGGATCGGCAATCGCGCTTGGCATCTTTAGTTTTTTACTGCCCGATACGCCACCCGTTGATTCGGGCGAAAAAGTCACTGTGGGACAGCTGTTCGGTCTGGATGCCCTATCGTTGTTGAAAGATCGCTCATACTTGGTGTTCGTGATCTCGTCGATGTTGATCTGTATCCCACTGGCGTTTTACTACCAGATCGCGAGCCGAGTCGTCGAATTAACTCGATTGCCGATCGGTACGACGATGTCTTACGGTCAGATCTCTGAAATTTTCTTCATGCTGATCATGCCATTTTTCTTCAAGCGTTTGGGCGTGAAGTGGATGATCGCCGTGGGCATGTTGGCTTGGGTCATACGCTACGCACTGTTTTCACTCGGAGCTCCCACAGAAATTCGCTGGATGATCATTCTGGGTGTGGTTTTGCACGGGATTTGTTACGACTTCTTTTTCGTCACCGGGCAGATTTATACGGACAACAAAGCACCCGAATCGGTGCGAGCCCAAGCGCAAGGCTTATTGGTCATGTTGACGCTTGGTTTGGGCATGCTGATCGGCGCACAGGTGGCCGGACAGGTCGAGGCCAGTCATACGACGGCCGAAGCGACGGAGTTGAATGAGCTGGTCGTCGCCAAGGGCAAAGAGATTGACGCGGCCATTGAGGCGGAAGCACCCGAGGCAGAAATCGAGGCTTTGAAGGCGGAGAAGAACGAGCTGCGGCACAGCGAGTTAGCTGCCATCGAGTGGAAGCAATTGTGGGCCAAGCCGGCTTATTTTGCTTTGGCCGTATTGATCGGTTTTGTGCTGTTGTTCAATGATCGCGGCGGACGAGTCTCTGAAGAAGTCGCGGATGCGGATTTGGCGGCGCATAGCGCGGTGGTGGATTCCCAATAGCAAGACGCGACGCAGCCTCGCTTGTGGTCGCGCGACATAACAGGTGTGATCGGTGCCGGTTACCGACGCATCGATTTGAATTGACCCGACCATCGTTCGATCGCGTTGTCGATTGTTGCCCGACCTAGCGACTCAAAAAAACCTCGCCATCGCGCGGGATGCTGGTAGCCGAGTCCTCCGCTCATCGCCAAATCAAAGTCGTCAAGAGATTGTGTGACGCCGTCTCGGAACGCCAAATCCGCTTCGATCCACATGGGAATCGCCAGCAGGTGCAACAGGTCGTCATCGGTAAATTCGATCGGATCGAGTTTGTATCGGTCGATGACTGCTTGAGCTTGCGGCGCCAGTTGCGGACTTCGTTGTTCCTGGATGTAGTCGAAAAGCCCGGCCGAGGTCGCTCGGCCAGCACGTTTTTGTTTGACCAGGGCCGGGACGATCGGTGATGGGTCGATGCGGTTGGGGAACGCTTGCCAGAACGCGCGTCCTGCGTCGAACATGGTCCGGGTTCCGATCCAATCGATCAATTCCAACGGCGAAAGTGGCATTCCGTAGGCCAAAGCCGCACGCTCGATGCGGTCGGAATCTACGCCGTGTGCCAACAGCAGCAGTGACTGATTGAGATAGGGCGACAACAATCGATTGACGATGAATCCTGGCTGGTCCGCAACAACCAACGGAGACTTACCGATCCGATCAGCGTGTTGCCGGCAAAACGCCGTCACGTCGTCATCCGTTTCACTCGTTCGCACAATTTCGACAGCGGGTCGCTGGTCCACCGGCATAAAAAAGTGCATTCCACAAATGCGGTCGGGTCGGGGAAGCCCGTTGCCGATGGATCCGATTCGAAGGGTCGACGTGTTGCTGCAAAGGATCGCATCGTCGCCGAATATTTGCTGCGCGTCGCGAAAGAAACGCTGTTTGATATCCAGATTTTCGGGAATCGATTCAATGACGATCCAAGGTGACGGTGTTGGATTGCGTGGAGAATTGCCCAATTGATGGCTCAGGCTAATCACCGAAAGTGGACCGATGGAATCTGGATTGATTCGCCAATTGTCCGTGTCCAATTGCAGAGAATCGACGGCGGCTTGGAGCGAATCTTGGTTCTGATCGCTAACGCATACTGATACGTTTGAATCCAGATGGGCCTTTAAAATAGCGAGTCCAACGACGCCGGTGCCCACCAAAACAACGCGCGGTAAATCATTCAGGCCATTCATTAGAAAGCAGTTTTCGCCGTCGCGTCGGGTGAATTTTGGCTAACAGCGATGGGCGTCGCAGTTTAAGCGGCATGGCTGGCGGAGTTGGCCTTGGCCGATTGCAAGTCGACTGTTTGCTCAGTTGATTGCATCACATGCAATGGAACATTGCCGTAAAAGGCTGCCCAGAGAGTGTAGGTACTGGGAGGCCCGATCAGCCAATCGCAGTTTGCAAAACAGTACATGTCTTGGACAATGTGACCGGGACCGTTATGAACGTCCAGGCCAGCAAAATCATCGACGGCGATCTTTGCATTACTGCAGACCAGGAACGCGACTCGTCGGTTGCCAAGTTGCTCAGCTACCTGCCGCATCCAAGTGGCATACTGTTTGACCGGGTAAAAAAACTTGCCGCCTTGAAACGTTGCGTAGTCGCCATGCCGGATGTGGACACCGACAACGACGTCGGCGTTTTGTCGGATCCGGTCGATCGTTTGATCAACATGGGCTTGGTCAGTTTGCTGAATTGAGAAATGGTCGCGGATCGCATCGGTGTGTTTGCGAACGAGTTCGTCACTACGAAAGAGCCAACCTTGGGCGAGCAGCGGGCGCGATTGCTTGGCAAGTGATTTGAATCCTGGTCCGTTTAAGTCACACGTTTGCTGCTCCCGTAATCGCAGGATGTTCATCGGGTAACGTTTTAGTCCCAGGAGGCTTAACGCCCGCGTACCCAAGTAGACCGATTGTGACAGCAATCGTCGCTGTCGCAACGACGGCGGCGTAGCGTTGGAATCCACGATTGGATAACGGCACCACAAATCGTTTGCGGTGGCCGGGAATAGATGTGCGTATTCGCCAAAGCAGGGATTCGCCAGCGTGCACTGGTATTCTTGTGCAGCGGCGATCAAGTGCGCGTACAAAAACAGGCGGTTGCCCAATTGTCCGTAGTTGCGTGCGATCACGATCATGGGGGCTATCCGTAGCCGAGAAAAAACCAGTGAGGTGATAGGCTAGCCGTTTCGACACAACCGAGGCAAGGTCGTTGACAGCAAAGCCCCATGGTGCCGATGGACCGGCACGTTAAGTGGAGCAAAAAACGATCAGGTACTGGTTTTAGCAGCATACATTTCGGCGTACTCAATGGCCCAGGCGTCAATCAGTCGCTCGAACTCCTCCGGATCGGCTTCGCCGACCGGGATAAAATGACTGCGATTGAATAGTTCACGATTTGCGACGGTCCCTTTGCCTTTGAGATCGAGTACCCGCAGATCGCTGTACGGTCGGATCATCATCTCGAGCCGGCTGAAAAGGTTTCGCCGTCGGCCAGCTTCGATTTGTAGGTCATCGCGATAGCAAGCCGCGCCCCAACCGACTTCGCCAAAAAGTGACTCCTGTCGAAAACCTGGAAAGTGGTCCGCAACACGAGCAACCGCTGATTCGATTCGGTCCGAAAGCGACAGGCGATAAGACGTATGCAAACGCTTAAGCTCTTCTTCGCTTAACTCTTTGGCTCGCTCTTTGTGGGCTTCGTGTTCTGCACGCCGCTTACCTCGTTGAATGGCCGATTCAAGTCGCGACGTGAAATCATCATCACTCATGAACTTGGCTTGTCCGTCGAAGGCGTTGGAGGCTTGGGATTGGTGTCGGTTGGTGTAGCGGCGTCGCCGGAATCGGCCGCGGTATGGCTGGCCACGGTCGCCGGTTGTGATTCACTTTCGCTGGCGACGTTGGCCGAAGCGGCAGGATCAGAATCTTGTGGTGGTGTTTCGTCACGACCGACAGCAGGCTGCGCGGTTGCGCTTTCTGGTTTGTTCTCAGCGCCCGAGTCCTCTCCGCTGTCGCTTTTGGATGCGGTCGGTGGTGCGGGGGTTTTCTTTGATGGTTTTGCCGGAGCGTCATCCTTCTTGGTATAGAACTGCATCAGGTCTCCGAAGGATCGAAGCGGTTCGTCACCTTTTTGCATCGCATCGCTGATGTTCGATTCTTCTTTTTTGCCGACGACATTGTACGATTCAGGCTTCTTTTCAAAACGTCCGCGGCCACCCTGTCTACCGCGACCTTGACCGCCGCGACTCTGACCGCCGCGCCCCTGACCGCCTCGACTCTGACCTCCGCGACCCTGGCCACCGCGACCTTGGCTACCTCGACCCTGACCGCCGCGATCTTGGCCCTGTCCTCCGCCGCTTTGCGCGGCTCGGTCTTGTCCACCACCTCGACTCTGTCCACCTCGACTTTGGCCACCGCTTCTTGCTTGACCGCCCGCCTGCCCACCGCGAGCGGAGCCACGTTGTCCGCCGTGCGATCCCGAATGCCCGCGACCTGATCCGGACTTTGCGTGACGACGTTGCTCGGCAAGTTCCGCTTCGCGTTCAGGCGAAATCGCACTCAAAGCAACACGTTTTTTCTTGGTGTCGACCGATGTTACCCAGGCTGTTACGACGTCGCCGACCTGAATTGCCTCGTGTAAGTCTTCGACAAAGGTATCGGTGACTTTGCTGACGTGTACCAAGCCGCTGCAATCGGGTGCCAATTCGACAAAGACACCGAATGGCATCACGCCGACGACGACGCCGATCACCTGATCCCCTTGCTTCAAACTGCTCTGGCTGGGCATGGTCGTCAATACTGCCGGGGCGTCACCCGATAGATCGCTATCGCCGAATGGGTCGCACAGCCAATTGACCAACTGATTGACACGATTGGGGCCGACCTGCCATTCCTTGATGCATTTGTCAATCTTGGCCTTCTCGGGCCGTGGCCGTTTGATTTGCTGGGCCACCGGCTCGG
>JABDKS010000303.1 GCA_013002105.1 Pirellulaceae bacterium
GGTCCTGGCCTACGATAAGCCCGCAGCAACGATGAAAACGACCGAGTGATTCATCCTGATTTGGAAGTTTTGAAGTGGGGGTCGAATCGTCGCGACAAGCCGTTTGGCGAGTGTCACTGTCCAAGAAATACAATTCTCAAAGCAACATTCACGGCTTTGCAAATTGTCAATCACGCGCACGTGCGTCGTTCTCGCAGTCATCAATCAGTCGCAGGAGCTGCGGGATCAATTGCCGCAGTGCTCGCGATCGGTGGCTTAGTGCACGTTTGACGGCTAAGTCGAGTTCCGCAAACGTTTTGTGATACTCGCGAATCTCAAACAACGGGTCGTAGCCAAAGCCCGCGCTGCCACTACGTTGCTCGCGAATTCGTCCCGAACAGCGACCGCTCGTTTCCAAACGAACGTTGCCGCGTGGATCCGACAAGGCAATAAAACAGTTGAACTGCGCGCCACGCTTTTCGGGCGGCAACCCGTCTAACTCTCGCAACAATTTATCGTTGTTCGCTTCGTCATCACCGTGCTTGCCGGCGTAGCGAGCAGAATAGACACCCGGGGCGCCTTGGAGAGCATCCACGGTCAGTCCGCTGTCTTCGGCCAAAACCCAACGTCCAAGATGTTTGGCCTGCTCGGTGGCCTTGATCGCCGCATTCTCGGCGAACGTGGACCCGGTTTCTTCGACGTCAATCGAACCGGGAATCTCGGCAAGCGACGTTAATTCGATCCGGTCATCAGGAAGCAGCAACCGCAGTTCGACCAGCTTCTTTGCGTTGTTGGTACCCAGAACAAGATCAAACATAGATCGCGGTTGTGAACATCAGGTCTAACGCATTCCAAACTTCGCGCCGTACAAGCTGCGTTTGGTTTGCTTCGGTACGGCGATGGGTGTGGGCTGAACGTCAAACGGAATCATCGCGGCGTGATTGGCGGCGATGCCACTTTTGCCAGGGATGGTTCGAGCGACCTGCGAATTGAACGCGCTGTACTTCTGCATCACACGTCGAATCTCAGGCGAATACTCAAAACCGCCGCCAGGTAACGGACGTCCGAGGGTTTCAAAACTACCAATCGTGACCAGAGAACGATAGCGGTCATGAAATTGATAGGCTTCGTCTCCCTTTTGCCGAAGCTGTTTTACCATTTTTCCGGCGTCGGCGGCGTACTTGTCCAAGCGGTCAATGCTGGGCACAAAGTCCTTCTCCTTCTTACCGTCGACAATCGTACCGAGGCCTTCAAAGGTACAGACGACAACGGTGTATTTTCCATCGCAGTCGAGCAAACTGAAATCCTTGCCGTCGTTCAACTGACGGACAAACGAATCGACTTTGGGTGCCGAAAAGTATTCCTCCGGCAACATTGGATTGCGAGTCACAAACGCGTTTGCCATCGGCCCCTTGTTGCGGCCCTTACGAGACTGAAACAGCTTGTGGCTGAAAGCTTTGATCGTGGTTGCAGGCGTGGAGGTATTGATTTCTTCCTTGACCGCGTTGGGATCTTGATAGACCGACAGCGAAAACGATTTCAGTGCCTTCAAGTCTCGCTCGATGCTGGGATGTTCGACGGTATCGTATTCGCCGACCAGCACGGCATAGGCATCGTATTGGTAGGCATTGGCGTAACGCATCCGACGCGATTGTGAATTCGCGTCTTCCAGCCGGCCGGTGAAGTCGAATTTTTCTCGATAGATAAATGCCGGCAGGCGTAACTCGCTACGGATTTCTTCGGCCGCGGTTTCCGCACTTTGCTTGGCGTTGTGTCCGACAAAGGTCGTTGCCAAAACCATCCACGGTCCATCTTCTTCGGTCAACTCATAGCGAACGTTCTTCAATTCGCCGGCTACATCCCGATGAAACATCTTTTGCAGCAACGAGGGCGGATCAGCTTGAGCGGTTGATGGGCCGAGCGTGCAAATTGCGACAACTGCGGCACAGACAACAAGCAACCAACGACGATTCGGTACGAAGAACATGCGTGACTTTCGCAAACGAGATGGGGAGGGACACCTTCTGCAGGAACGCAGAGGTATCAAAACCCATCGGATCAGCGAAAGAGAAGAATCACCGACGTGAAACACCCGCTATGAAACACACCGCGGTGAGAACGACGAGCGGCAAAAAACAAAGGCCAAAGTCGGTTGCCGACTTTGGCCTTGGCTTGGAGAAAACGATTCGCACCGCGACTACAGTTTGGGCACGGGACGTTTGGGTGCCTTTTTGAGCATCTTTTTCTTGTCGTCGGTGGGATTGTTGTTGTTATTGTTGTTGCCCGCACGGTTGGGACGTGGCGTCGTATCAGTGAAGGACTCTTCCCATTTCCAGCCGATCGGCACCGTCAATTCTTGCTTTGCCAGGTAAGCCCACGGCGTGCCTTCGTGTTCTTTGACGACGGTTTCGAGCAACATTTTGGCGGTCTCCGCTTCACGCTGCCACTTGCTACCGACGCTGATTTCTTCACTCGGCTCCAATACCCAAGTGTTGTTCTTCTCCTTCTCGAACGTCATCCCTCGTTTGGCTTTGGCCAGCATCGCGTTGTAGGTCTCGGTTCGCACCTTTTGCGCCAGCACACGACCCATCGCCAGGTCGTACCCGGCTCTCCAACGAGGACTTGGTTCTTCCTCGCGGTGCTTCATGCCCGGCTCCAAAATCTGCGCGAGACGTGCCAGTGTGGGCTCCAACTTGGCCGCGTCCTGTTGGGCAACCGTCAAGTCGCCCGCCAAACGTGCCACATCGACTTGAACAAACCGGGTCACGGGGCGACGGATGCCGCCGACTGGTTTGACCTGGTTGGCAGCCGAAACCAATGCGCGACGCAGTGGACTTGATTCTACTTTGGCTCGGTAGTCACCCGGCGAGAGGTAGTCGGGCCGGTAGGGTTCCATGGCTTGAGCGTCAAAGAACCGAGTTAATTCCGATGCGAACGGCGATAGCTCACGACGGCCAACATCGCGGTCGATGGATCGATTGGGATGGACCGAAAAATAGATTCCGCCGGTTTCGTAACAAAGCCGCGTCAATGCGTAAGGCCCAAACCCACTGTCGATTGGTTTTTCGTCCTTAAAGTCACCGGTGAAGCCGACTTGGACGTATTCCGAAACGAGTGTCTCGGGCCCCTGATCGACTTGAGCAAACTGGGGCGATTGATCGTACTTGGGATCGGGATCGACGTACTTGACCAGCGTGTGCTTGCGGCCAAACGGAGCCGGCACACCGATCACGTAGACCGGAATCCCCGATCCACGACATGTTTTGATGGCGTTTTCGAGTTGTTGTTCGTCATCGCCGCGTTCGTCGGTGACGACGACAAACATCACATTTCGCTGAGGCCCTTGGCCACCACGACTGCGGCGGAGAGTTTTGTATTTGTCTGCTGCGGTCGAAACGGCGGTAAAGACATTTTCGACACCCGACGTATCGATCTCGATGTTGTCCAAAATCTTCTTGATCTCGTCGACGTCTTCGGTGGGTGGATCGGTAAACAACATCGGCTGTTTGCCACCAAAGCCAATGATCGATGTCAGCAGCGGCGCGTCGTGATTCATCAAACCGCGTTTTTGTTTGTCGCGGTCAATGGTATCGCTGGTGATTCCCAGCTCCGTGTAGATCTGGTCAAAGCGGTCTCGGATGCGAGCCCGTTGCTGATGCAGCGACCCGCTCTGATCAAACAACCAGACAACCAGCGTATTGCGTTCTTCGAGCGACTGCAGAATCTCGAACGTCAGTCGATCAATCGCGCCGACCGCGCCTGCTGTTTGAACTCCCGTTTTGCCTGTGCGTTCTGTAAATCGATCCATCGGAGCCGACGAGGGCGTGAAGACTTGGTTGGCCATGATGTTTGCAAAATCCGATTGCTCCATCTCCAGCGGGTTGCTGATCTCGGGGATCTCGCTGAAGACCTCCGCAGAGGCTTCGGCCATCGCCATGTCAGCCTCGCTGGACGCACCGATCTCCTCGGACGGCTCCTCGTAGGTGACGTCTTCGATGATTTTAATTTCTTCGGTCAACTCGTTGGTCGGTGGGGACACCAGCACGACGGCATCCTCGTCGACCGGCAGACTGAGCGGCGCAAGTGCGAGCGCCAAAATCAAAATCAAGTGAACTAGAACACTCCCGATCAATGCGGATGATTCGTCGGTCTGCAGCACGGGCTCTTCTTCAAGCTCGTCCTCGTCCCACGCATCGACTTCCGCATCTGGGTTGACGATCTTGTCGTCGGTCGGATGTGATGAGGTCACGTTGAAATCCTACAAAATTGGCTGGGAAACGCTTTGCTTGTTAGCAGGACCAATTCCAATTGGCCCCTTCTACAACTTCATCGATCCGCTCCAGCAATGTGGCCGGGCGAAGCGTCCATCTCGGTCAGGAGGTGATTGGCCTGAAGTCGTAATTTTCAGTCATCTGCGCGAAAATACCGCGATAGCACTAGTTTCGCCCACCCCTGGCGAAGTTGCAACGTGGAAAGCCGCCAACGGGAAAATCGAACGTTTTTTCAGCCGCCCAAAGCCCGAATAGGGGGTTTTCCACCGTGTTATGAACGCCCCCGCACCGGGAATGTACCCGTCTGAATTAGGGCGATGAACACGCAATTCGCCACAAGTCCATGATTTCGTTGAGCCGAACGGGCTAACGATGACCAAAATCGATGCGTTTGCCAGGTTCAATGCGATGGACTTCACGACACCCTTGCTTCGCAATGGTCGCCGCGACGACTAATCTGTGCGTTCGGCAAACGTCCGTGCGAGAAATCTGCATGTGGGACGCAGGCGTCTGCATGTGTGTCGAAGTCTCGATGCAGGGATTTTTTGAAGTCTCGCGTCGGGCTACCCATTTCCATGCAAAATGTTGTTACGTAGCGGGCTAATTGGATTGCGCAACCGAAACATAGTTTGTCTTGGTTGCCCGACCGAGGACCCGCATAGGCCCTCGCGCGGCAAGTTTCCTTTGATTTAATTCGGTGAATTCGGTGAGTGAGCGTTTAATCGCGATAGGTGATATCCACGGTTGCAAAGTGGCACTGGAGGCCTTGCTGGAGCTGATTGCGCCGACCCCGGAAGACATCATCGTCACGCTGGGTGATTACGTCGACCGTGGCCCCGATGCCAAAGGCGTGATCGACACCCTGATTCAATGGGGCAATCGCACGCGGATGGTTGGCATCCTGGGAAACCACGAAGAAATGATGATGGAAGTTCTCCACCATCGAACATCGCACCATGAATGGCTGAAACATGGCGCGGTACTGACATTGGACAGCTATGGATTCGACGGCGATTTGAATTTCCTGCCGCACGAACACGAACAGTTCATCGAATCGTTGGGCGACTACTTTGTTGTCGATGACTTCTTTTTTACTCACGCAGCCTACGATCCCGATGTGCCGTTGGAACATCAACCCGCCGAGATGCTGCGCTGGTATCCCTTGACCGACGGTTTGCCTGCACCCCACATCAGTGGCAAGACGGCGGTCGTCGGGCACACTGCTAATCGCGATGGCGAAATCCTGGACACAGGACATCTGATTTGCTTGGACACGTATTGCTACGGCGGTGGTTGGCTGACGGCGATGGACATGCGCAGTCGCCAAGTTTGGCAAGTCTCCAAGAGTGGCCAATCACGGCGCTAGATCCGGTTTGCTTTCAAAACATTGCCGCCCTGCACGATGGGGTTGTGTGCGGAAGTTCGACGCAACCGGCAAAGTTTGCCAATTTTACTCAACCGGCATAACCGGCAACGTCGAAGGTTGATCTAGGCACATAGCGCTCCCTCCGTTTCGAAACGGCAGGACGAGCCGCTGGACCAACGTGATTCCTGGCCCGCCCAGCGCGATCACGGGACGTCTTTGTCTGAACTGAACCTATCGTTGGAACGAGCAATGGACGCGAAACGAAAACGAACGCTGACCCCGCTAGCCGTCGCCTCTTGCGTAGCAATCCTTGCTGCAGGTGTATTGACAGGCACAACGGCGCAGGCGCAAGTGCGGATGAAAAAGCCCGATCGAGGCAGCTACCAATCGCCAACCATCACGGGTCGCTCCCTGGGATCCAACGACACATTGGTCGACGTCCCCCTGGACGATCTCTCCCTAGACGACCTCCAAGCGTCCGAGGAACCATTCTTTCTGCAACGCGCCCCATCGCCCCTGAACACGACGTCGGCGGCTGACCGCACACGACCAGATATTTTGGAATCGCGTCAGCGCAGCCAGAGTGGGCAGCGCCGCCAAAACGGGCAACGTAGCCGGAGAGTTCGCGGCGTCAACTTTGACAATGCGGCTTTACAAGCTCCACAAAACGCGGTCGTCGAAACGATCGTCGCACCGACCGGAGATGCGATCGCCACCGACGGCGACGTCATTTACGAAGGTGTACCTGATGGCGTCGAAACCTACCACGATTCGATGCCACTGGACTTTGGCAGCGTCGACGGCAGCTGCGATGGCTGTTGCGACGCCGGCTGTGACGGGATTGGCTGTGACGCGATGGGCTGCGACGGTCGCCTCGGCATCCCGTCGTCCAACGGGTTCATTAGCCTTTCGCCAGACCGCTGGTTTGGCTCCATCGACATACTGCTGATGTTCCGCCGCGGAGATCGACCGCCGCCATTGGTGACAACTGGCCCTGACACGGACGTGGATACCGCCGGTGAGCTTGGTCAAGACGACACGCGAGTGTTGGTCGGTGGCGACTCGATATTCAAAGACGTCACGGCCGGTGCACGTTTGACACTGGGTACGTGGTTGGACAATCAACAATGCCGAAGTTTGGTGCTGCGTGGTTGGTTCGCAGGCGAAAAGAACTTCGATTACGCGCAGAATCAAGACACGGTACCGGTGATCACGCGTCCGTTTTTGAACGTGACCGACGGTCAAACACCCGAACAGGACACACAAGTAGTCGCATTCCCCAATCGAGCGACCGGGTCGCTGGAGATTCGCGGCGACAGCAATGTCTACGGAGCCGACGTCTCGGTTCGACAACTTTGGTACGGCAATTGTGGTTTTTCGGTCGACTTGTTGTATGGATATCAATTCATGCGTCTGGACGAAAACCTATCGATCGGTACTCGATCGGTTTCATTGGACGACGACTTCGCACCGGTCGGCAGCATTCTTTCCATTCGTGATGAGTTTGACGTCGAGAATGAATTTCACGGCGGCCAGTTTGGCATGTCATCGATGTACCGCGTTGGCTGTTGGTCATTCAGCTCGCTGACAAAAGTCGGGTTTGGCTCGTTGGCTCGACGCGCCAATTTGAGTGGACAAACCACGACCAGTTTGGACGGCAACACGGCGGTTGACCCAAACGGATTGCTGGTCCGAAGTACGAACAGCGGAAAATACACCGACCACACATTTGGCTGGGTGCCCGAGATCGATCTGACCCTTGGGTACCGACGATACATGAACTACGAAGTCACGATCGGGTACCACGTGATGGCGATGACCGACGCCCTGCAAGTCTCTGGTGCGATCGATCCGACGCTGTCAGTGAATTTGTCCGATCCACCAACTGGACAACAGCGACCGACCAGCGGTTTTCGACATGACACGTTCTACGTTCAGGGAATCCACTTTGGATTGCAGCGGGTCTATTAATCGAAACCCTCCTACGGCGACCGGCCTATCGTCCCCGTTGTCTGGCCGGGCATCGATTTTTGCGTCGCTGGAAATCAGGCCGGATCAAGCCGCACGGGAAATGTCACCATCGGAGCTTAACCGACGGGCAACATCAATGACGCATTGTTGCCCACGGTCAATTTCGCTTGGCAGCACCTCTCCCAGATAGCTCATCTCGGCCCGTACGTGCTGGGCGGCTCGCGGTGTCAAGTTCTTGAAAACCTTCGCCCGCACTTCGTCGCTGGATCGCTTGAGTGCCATCGCCCAAGTTTCTGTCGCGATATGACGCACGATCGATTGCACCTGTTGATCGCAAAGGTTTGCGATGTCTTCGAAGTCGAAAAGCATTTGCTGTATCTCCTCTGTCAACTGAGGATTGTCTTGACCAAGTGCCCGCAGCGTCGACCATTCCGTCTCACGATCACATGCTTGCAAAATGCGAACGACACGTTGAATACCATCGGCAGCCGATGAGTCGCTTTGACAGATTTTCTCGATTCGCTGCTGTAATCCGAACACCACATCGCGAACGACCGCCGGGGCGACCTCACCGAGACCCGCCAACCTGGCGACGACTTCGATGCGGCGATGTTCGCTCAACGCACGAATCACTCCTGGAGCGAAACGTGGCGGCATCGCGCTGAGCAAAATCGCAATCGTCTGCGGCCGTTCACGCAAAATGGCGACGAAGAGCGTCGATTGTCGAACCCGGCCGAGAAATTCAAACGAGGGCTCGTCCGACTCCGGCAATGAATCGGGCGGGGAAGCGTCGCGAATCGCGCGATGATTCGATCGGTGTTGATCCAGATTGATCACTTCGCCGCAGACCGTTTCCTTTGCGGCGTCGTGAACCCCCGCTGAGCTTGCCATTGCCTCGCCGATGGCGGCAGACTGTTCTGCGGTGAGCCTGTCCAGGATAGATTCGACGGCAGCCGGTGACGCGGATCGCAAAACGCGGGCGACGCGTTGCAATCCTTGCGGGTCCAATTCCACCGGTTTCGCGATCTGAGT
The DNA here is from genome assembly GCA_013002105.1 of Pirellulaceae bacterium. The sequence goes on from JABDKS010000303.1 coordinate 8,620, forward strand.
CATAGTCGTTTTATCGGCTTCATACCGGCACTCGGGCACGGAAGATTCGCCGGGTTCGGATCGTAGCGATCACGGGTTTGATGCCGACTTGGACGCGGTAAAATTGCGTTATTGGCATTACCCTGCTGCGCAGGCGGGTCTGGCTATTCAGGTCCGGGGAGGACCATCAGCGGTCGCGGCAGCCGATCACCATTGACTTGGCTGAGTCAGCCACAAGCCCAACGCCCGACACCAACGACCATTGGCTTTTGCGACGCGGTATCGCAACTGATGGTAAATCCGCCGGTTGTAGTAGGCTTTTTTCTCATCGAAGTTGTCGATCCAGTGCCCGGTCAGAATGGCAGCGTTGCCCGATGAAATGGCCGTTTGCCCCATCGACAGAAGTGCCACCAAACCGGCATACCAATCGGGCAGCTCATCTACATCGACCTTGGCCAAACACGCTGACATCGCTGCATCGTCGCCCTGGAACAGGTGGTGAATCGCAAGCATCACGTGAACTTCGCCGATCGTTGTCTCGTGATCGCATCGAATCGCCTCGCGGCCCAGTTCCGCCAGCAATTTCGGATTCCACTTGTAAAGCGACGCGATCATAGCGGCCAGGTAATTGTTACCGAACGTTGGGTTCGCCAGACGGTGCTTCTTGGCCAACTTGATAGCCGGTCGATACATTCGCAGACTCAACTGCGTCCAAATCACCGACGACCACGTGATAGGATCTTGGAACATTGCTGGTTCGATCAGCTTAAAGACTCGATCAAACAATGGTCGACGCGTGTCTTGATGCTGAGGACCTTTTTCTTCCAAGTCGTCGATGGTCGTCAACAACTCTCGTGCGGCGACGTGCCATGCATCGGAGACGACAAAGGATCGGAAGTCGTGAATGGCCCAATCCAAGTTGTCGCTTTTGCCAATCGTGTTGGCCCAGGCATAACCGATCGCTTCGCAGGCATCGGATCGCTCCATCGCCTGATTCAGCGCGACGGCAATCGGCTGGTTGTTGCTCATGTCAAAGTTTCGGCACGCGAATCGGATCGCGCTACGTGGATCGACCTCTTCAGCAGTTTCGGATACCAGTGCAGCAATAAATCGACCGCCATCATTGGCCCCCATGGCAATCCACAGTTCGTAGGCAAATAATTTCGTTGACGAAAAAGCGCTGCCGATTTCTTGCAATAATTGATCCGCGGCATCGATCTGTTTGGACTCCAGTTGCATCCCAAGATAGGTGTCGACGGCGTACGAATACGTTGGATCCAAGATCGCCGCGTGTCGCAACGCTGCAATGGCTTCGTCTCGCTTACCTTGGCGCAAGAGTGTTGTGTGATGGTATCCAAAACTGACGTGCCAACGCGGTGCGCCGCTCATCATGGAATCGGCGGCGAAGTCATACAGTTCGTCATCGCCCAATTCTTCCGCCCAGTCAGCCAGAACCGTCCAAGCGCCGAATCGGCCCGGTTCTTTTGCCAGGAAATCCTTCATTCGTTGACACGCTTCGGTCTTCCGATCCAGTTCGTACAGGATGTTTGCGGCCGTGTATTCCAGATTGACCGCCTCGCGCGGGTCGACGGCTTGCGGTTGACAGGCCGCGAGTGCCGCCTCCAGCAGTCCCTTTTCCGCTAACCGGGCGACCAGGACACGATGACAGGCAACGTTAGCCGGATTGAGTTCCAATGCGCGGCGGATCGCTGCGATCGACGTATCGCATTCGTCGGTGGCATTGAGCATCTGGGCTAATCGCAGATGCGAATACGAATCGTTGGGACGTTGGCGCACCAATTCATGAGCCGCTTCGATGCCGATCGATCGCTGCCCTGCCGCTTCGGAACGTTCACGAAGTTCTCGCCACGGCGTATCCCAGCTAGGCTCCAAAATGCCAGCGCGGCGTAACAGTGAGAATGCTTCCGCCTGATCGCCAGTCGTTTGTGCCAACGCCATCAGCAAAGAGACGTCATTGGGGCATCCTTTCAAGGCGCGATGCAGAACGGCAACTGCTTTGTCTGTCTGATCACAATTCACATGAGCCGTCGCAAGTCGTCTCGCGATATCGGCCCAGTTGGGATTCAGATCAAAACCGATTTGATACAGATCGGCGGCACGCTGATTGTCCCCGCGATCCAGGTTCACATCGCCAAGTTCACGCCAATACACGGGCCGATGGTCGAACGGCGCAGCCACACTCAGAAGTCCCAATTCGGCTTCGTCGTAACGCTCCAAATCACGCAAACATTCCGACACCAGCAGATGAGGTTCAATGAGGTCTGGTCGCGCCTCTTTTGCGACCTGCATGTTGGCGAGCAACTGCTCGGGATCGATCACGCCGTCAGCTTGCTGATAGTAAGCCGTCAAACCGCGTCCATCGGTTCGTTGCTCGCACAAGTTCTGGAATACGAACTCGAGTGCTTCTTTGCGTTCGCTGACACTGTCACAAATCGCCAACATATCGGAGATGGCGTAAACGTAGTCGACCGATTCGTTGATGGCTGACCGAAAGTGTTCCTTGGCTTCGTCAATCCGGCCGACATCGACTAGCGCATCGGCAAGGATCGACCAGGAGAAAACGCTGCGTTCGTTCCGAAGTCCTTCTTCGGCATCTTTGACCGCTTGGTCGAACCGACCACATCGTTTGTTGATGAGTGCTCGCTCACGCCACGCCCAGCCATCACCTGGATGAGCCGACAGTAGCCGATCGAGATGATCGATCGCTTCGTCATAGCGAGCGGCGTTTCGCAACCATTCCACGCTGGTACACAGTACGTGGCGACAGTGGGGATGCGATTGAGTCAGTTGCGACAGATAGTCGATCGTCGTATCGATCCCAAACAACGCATTGGTCAAACGAGCCGTTTCTTCGATCACGTATGGATCAGTCGTCTGTGTCTTGCCCAACTCTTGGAACGCGTTGAGCGCTTCGTCCAATCGTCCGTCGTACTCGTACAAAACGGCTCGCGTCTGGCATTCACTTAGTTTTGGCAAAACAATCGTTGTCGTATCGAGCAACTGCAGGGCGGATTGATGACAATCGAGGCGACCGAGCATCCGTGCCGCGGTACAAAGCAGTTCGCCGTCGTCGGGTCGCTGCCGCAGCGCTTCGTGCAACACTTCGACAGCCTGTTTGGGCTGCCCGGCCAAATCAAGACCGAACGCATAGGTCAATGCCGGCTCATAGTTGTTGCTACCGAGCGATTCGAAACGTTGTCGGAATCCGTCCAGAACTTCATCCTGGCGTCCCAGATCGATCGCGGCCTCCAGGTAGTTCCTTGCCATCCGTTCATCCAAGTCGCTTGTCGTCGCGGCCAATCGACGCAACTCAAGCGATTCGTCTTTCTTCTTGGTATGCCACAACTCCAACGCCTCGGCAGACAAAACTGCCGAATGGGTCGGCGCCGAACGTAGCAGCGACGTCAGTATTTGCGCCGCCTCATCGATTTCGTTTGCATCACGCAACAGATAGTACAGGCGCAGTTGCAACTCGGTGGCAACGCGTTCTTCCTTCGCCGCAGCACGCAAGCGATCAATGACTTGCGTGGACCGGTCCAAATGGGCCAATAGCCGAGTTTCGCTGAGCATCAGGCCCTGATCATCGGGAAATTTCTTGACTAGCTTTTGGATCGCATCCAAATGGCCAGGCGAATTGTTGTCGTATCTTGCCAGCGTGATGTCGGCCCACAACGTAGTGCGATGATCGGCATCCCAGGCACGCATCCGGGCGACAACAACTTCGGCCGCCTCGCGATCGTGGTTTTCCAGGGCGACGGACAGTTCGTGCAACTGGTCATATTGATCGACCTCCGGCAGATCGATTCCATCAAGCAGGTCGGCGCGGTCCGCAGGCACGATCACCAATCCACGTGGCCCGGTTGGTCCGTAATTGTCCAAGGCTCGCTCGATCCCCCATTCTGTTCGGTACCACGTACCGGGGTCCTGAACCCACCATGTGTCACGTCGCGAATCGTAGCCACAGATGACTTGGATATGAGCCGAACCCGGTTCGACCGTTGTCAATCCAAACGGAATCCCAGCGTCCAGCAACTGCTGGGCCGATTCACGCGTCACACAGAATTGCCGCGCGACCATGCCATTGGACTCTGCCCATAAACGTTGCTTAATAGCAGGTGTTCCGTCGTAACAGATGTCGTCGACGATCGCTGCATGGTCGACTTCGACATCCCAGTACTTTGACAACATCGCCAAGGTCGCCGGCGCACACGTCATGTTGTCTTGTCGAACAAACGGCACGGACAGTCGGACTCGTTTTCCCGACTGGTGATTGTCTGCCAGGTAATCCGCAATTCGATCGTAGAATTTTGTATTTGCAAGTTTTGCTTGTTGCACGGCGGTTTCGATGTCGCCGGCTTCCATTGCCAAGTCTGAACGATACGCGGCCACACTAGCACGCAAACTGCCCCGCTTTGGCCTGCCGTTTCGAGGCGGATCCGCCAGAGGAAAGTAGCGTTCGATTTCGCTCAGTTGCTCGGCGGCGGCATCAAATTCATCGCGACGTTCGTAAATGGCCGACAATTGCAGTCGCATGTTTCCACACTGATTCTCCTGCACGGCTTCGCTGAGAACCGCGACGGACTCGTCTACTTGATTAACTTGCGCCAAATAATGCGACAGCGATTGGATCGCGTTTCCGTAACCCGGCGCGACGGCCAATGCATCGCGGCAAGCACTAATGGCACCATGGACATCATCTCGGTAAGCAAGCGACGACGCCAAGTTCGTATGAGCGAAAGGATCGTCGGGCGTCAATCGGATTGCGGTATGCAACATTTCCATCGCGCGATCGAAGTCCCGCAAACCCGCTAACACTCGGCCTTTCAAACCGATCCAGCGAGATTGCAAGATGGGATCATCGGTCTGGATCTCGCGATGACGGATTTCCAACCACAACCGCGCAACGGGCCGACGACCAAATGCGAAATAGGTGACAGCGGGCATCGCTGCGGGATGTTCCGGGAACGAACGCCCGAGACGATACATCAAGACGTTGTGGAGCTGATAACCGCCCATTTTGCGTGCTAATCGCGCCGCGATCACTTTGCTGTGAACATCCGACCAGGACGAGAGATCGGTGCCGAATTCCTGCTGCCCCAGTTTGTACGCATCCAGGTAACGTGACCGGTTGTACAACGCGTTGATGCGATCACACGCATCGGAGACGGTTGCAGCCTCGCTGGATGTTCTTGCGACAGGTGCAACGATCTGTGGCGTTGTGGATGCAAACGTTTCAGTCGTAGTTGGATCAGTGGGTGTAGGATTCATGTGGCGATCTCTAGGTCGAACCCAAAGATTGCCGAGCTTGTGAAGCTCTCCGCACGCGCAGCGGTGGTCGACAATGGGTTAGGGGGGCATTTTTATGACCACCCAAACATGGGATACCAGAAATGGGGACCCCCATAAGAAGCGGGTGGTTCGCAAGAAATCCCCCGGCAAACTCACGTGCAAAACCGACGATTGTCTTAATCGTTAAAGGCGGACCACGGACGCCGGAGACCAAAATGTCGATTTGGCGAACGAGCAAGATGCATCGTTCGAAGCAGGAGACACCGCCGGCGCAAGATATGACTTCGCCACGATCGCAGAAGATTCAGCCTTCGCAAATCATCCGGATGGCTTCTGGCAAGGCTTCGCATTCTTGCTCAAAAATGCGATCGGCAAGCATTTCGGGGGTATCTCGGCCAACGACCAAACATTCTTTTTGCAGAATGATCGGCCCTTGATCGTAGTGGTTATCCACATAGTGAACCGTACAACCACTCACCAAGACCCCAGCGTCAATCACTGCTTGGTGAACACGCAGACCATACATCCCCTCCCCACCGAATGCCGGCAGTAGCGAAGGATGGATGTTGACGACGCGACGATCAAAGTCGGGCGGGATCAAAACGTGTTTCAAGAAACCCGCCATCACCACAAGCTCTGCGCCACACTTGCGCACCGGGCCGAACATCGCGTCGGAGTACTCATTCGGATCGGGATATTCGGACTTGCGCACCACCAACGTTTCGATCCCGGCTTCCCTGGCGATACTCAGACCGCGAACCTTGCTGCTGCTGCTGACCACCAACCGCACATCGATCGGCAATCCATACCGGTCACGATGCTCCAGCAGATTCTCCAGCGTACGACCGCCTCCGCTCAAGAAAACCGCGATTGGCAAAACGGTGTGGTTCATTAGCCATTCTTCCGCACGTAGACCTGACCAAAATCAGTCTCGACTGCGTCCGAGCCGGACAGAGCGGACGTGGTCAATGAATCTGCCAATGTTTCGTTGCAGATAAATTCACGATGCTCGTCGATAGCTGCCATTACTTCCGAAATCTCGGTCACCACGGCGACCTCGATTCGATCGGTGTACTGACAATCGATTTCCTTGCGCTGGTTTTGGATCACGCGAATCAAATCTTTCGCCGTTCCTTCGCGACGCAATTCGTCAGTGACTTTGGTGTTCAGCACGACCACGCAACCGGATCCTTGAGCGGCGGCCCAGCCGTCACGTGCCTTCAATCGCACTTGGATGTCTTCGTCGTCCAGCTCCAATGGCCCACTTGGCAAATTGATGGTGACCACGCCGTTTGACTGTAACTGCGTTAACAATTCGTTGCCATCGGCTGCAGCGAGCGCCTTTTTGACATCGGGAACTTGTTTTCCAACTTTGGGACCGAGACGTTTAAAATTGGGCACGACGGTGTATTGAACGTAGTCGCCACCATCGGTCGTGTACTCGACCGCTTTGACATTCAGCTCTTCACGGACCAGTTCGTTGTGGTTTTGCAACCAACCGATTTTAGAATCGTCCGCCAACACCACTTCGACCTTCGACAGCGGCAGTCGCACTTTCAGTTTCGCTTCGGCGCGAGCCGCACGGCCCAACGAAGCGATTTCACGCAACAGTTTCATCGAATCCGACAACTCGGAGTCGATCCGGGACTGATCCGGATCCGGATAGTCGCACAGGTGAACACTTTTCAGAACGGCGGATCCGAATGGCTCGGTCAAACGATGCCAAAGCGTTTCGGCCAAAAACGGCACGAACGGTGCGATTACTTTCGTCACCTCGATCAACGTTTCGTAAAGCGTCCAGTAGGCATCATGCTTATCTTGCGAGTCGGAATCGCTGGCCCAAAAACGATCGCGACTACGCCGAACGAACCAATTGCTAAGGCCGTCGACTAAAGCAGTGATGGCCTGGCAAGCGTTGTAGTTGTCCAACGCATCCATCCGATCGACGACCGTGGTGATGGTCTGATTCAGCTCCGACAAGATCCAGCGATCGATCTCGCTTCGCTCGGCCGCCGGTCGATACTTGGGCGCGGACGCCAAGGACGCTGGCGAAAGGTTCTCGTCAGCTGCCGTCGCGGTCGTCGGATCGAATCCGTCGATCTCCGCGTAGATACTAAAGAAGCTGTACACGTTCCACATTCGCAACAAAAACTCGGGAATCGAGTCCTTGATCGACTGGTCGGAATAGACGATTGAATTCCAAGGCGCCTGATTGGCAAAGAAGAACCAACGCATGGCGTCGGCCCCGTAGCGATCAAAGATCTCTGATGGGCTGCGGTAATTCCGCAGCGACTTGGACATCTTGCCGACCTTCTTGGAAAATTTCTCGTCCGGGTAATCGTGAGTTTCGGGCTCGGTCAGGACAACGCGTTTTTTGTCCGACTCGTACCACTGCGACAACATCAATCCCAGCACGATGCAATTTCGGTACGGATGCGGATAACCCAGATCCTGCAAAGGTGCATTGGCGGGCGACTTGGCGTCGTCTTCGGCGATCGCGGCACCCTCGCCAAACAGCATCGTGCTGATTGCAAGCTGACTGTAGAACCAGCCGCGTGTTTGATCGAGCGCTTCGCTGATGAAATCGGCGGGAAACTGATCCTGAAATCGATCGTCATTCAGGTGAGGCCAACCCCACTGCGCAAACGGCATTGCCCCACTGTCGTACCAGCAATCGATGACCTCGGTCACCCGCCGCATCGACGCGCCTTTTGCAAACGGCGAATCGTATTGGACCGAGTCGATATAGGGTTTGTGAACTTGCAAATCATCAGGCAACTCAGGATTGGCCGCCTTCGCTTTGTCCCAGACCTCAGTACCTGTAACGCCCGGTTTGTTCAGCAATTCCTGATAACTGCCGATCGCTTCCATTCGCCCGGTTTCTTGACATACCCAAATCGGCAGCGGTGTTCCCCAATAGCGCTCTCGCGATAACGCCCAATCCACATTGGACTCCAAGAAATTGCCGAACCTGCCGTCACGAATGTGCTCGGGCTGCCAGCCGACCTGCGTATTGTTCTTCAGCATCAGGTCGCGGAATTTTGTCGTTCGGATGAACCAGCTACGGCGCGGATACTGGATCAACGGATCTTCGCTTGCCCGCCAGCAAAACGGATATTCGTGGTTGTACTGTTCCTGCAACAACAGACGACCGTTATCGCGAAGGGTGCGGGTAAGTGGTTTGTCGGCGTCTTTGACCCACACGCCTTTGAGATCAGGAAACTCACTTGTGAATTTGCCGTCCGGTCCGACTGCACACAGTAGCTCCGGCCGATCGCCTTCGACAAATCGCTTTTGCTGGGCAACCAGCACGTCGTGGTCGACTTCGCCAAACGCCGGAGCTTGGTGAACGATGCCACTGCCCGACTCGGTCGTTACAAAATCGGCAGCCACAACACGCCAATACTTATGCTCACTCGTCCCGGTCGTCAGTTTGCCCTTGGGATCCCCGGTCGATTCGCGATAACAGGCAAACGGCGGTTCGTAGCGTTGGCCAAGCAAGGATTTTCCAGAGATGGTTTCGACGACCTTCAACTCGCGTTTCAATTTGCCGGCGATCGTTTCGACCAAATCGGACGCGATCACCAAATCGCGTTCCAGTTCGTCGTCGCGGACCACGGTGTACTGTAGATCCGGATGGACGGCGGCGAACATGTTGCTCGGTAATGTCCACGGCGTCGTTGTCCAAACAACCAAACTGCGCTGCGGCTGATCGATCAATGGAAACAGAACGTAGACACTTGGATCGGCGACTTCACGATACCCCTGCCCGACTTCGCCAGCGGACAAAGCGGTACCGCCTTGCGCCCACCACCACACGATTTTGTGTCCTTCGTACAGCAGACCGCGGTCAAACAGATTCTTCAGACTCCACCAAACGCTTTCGACGTAACTCTGGTGATAGGTAACATAAGCTTGTTCCAAGTCGACCCAGAATCCAAGTCGGCGAGTGAGATGTTGCCACTCTTGCATGTAACGCCAAACACTTTGTTGGCATTTTTGGATGAACGGCTCTTCGCCATACTTTTCGATTTCCTCTTTGGAGTGGATGCCCAGCTCTTTGCCCACTTCGACTTCGACCGGCAATCCGTGCGTGTCCCAACCCGCTTTGCGTTCGCAACGATACCCTCGCATCGTTTTGTAGCGTGGGAAAACATCCTTGATCGCTCGTGTCAGACAATGTCCCGGGTGCGGCATTCCATTGGCGGTCGGTGGCCCTTCGAAGAAAACGAACGAGGGACCATCGGCACGGCGTCGGAGCGATTCGTTGTAGATGTCATTGTCGTCCCAAAACTGCAAAATCGCAGTTTCCAACTCCGGAAACTTGGGGCTGCCAGAGGGCGCACGAAAAGGGCTCACAGATGCAGACATCAGCTACGTGTGGGACAGGGACGAACGGTCGAACAACATCATCGATTTATCAAACGACGGCGGCGATGTGCAATAAAACGGCGATGCGCGAAAAAGTTGGGCAGTAAATGTTGCGCAGTAAAGTTGTGCAATAAAACCGGGTCGAGGTAATCTGCCACCGGCCCAATCGGAGTTCACCTCGTTGGTCAAGGCAGCTCGAATCGGAATGATCGGTCAATCGGTTCCGCCGGTCCACACGTGCTGTGGGCACAGCTCACCGTACGGCCGAAAATTGAAATGCGATTGACCACACAACCTGCTGGACTCCATCACACGGCAATAGG